>NZ_CP031963.1:4562500-4862500 GCF_003443675.1 Aquimarina sp. BL5
GAGTTTTTAAACTTAATACTGACTACTTAGGACTTAATACTAATAACAGCTTAAGGTGGTTATAGCATCGGGGCTCACCTCTTACCATTCCGAACAGAGAAGTTAAGCCCGTTAGCGCCAATGGTACTACAATCGTGGGAGAGTAGGTCGCCGCCTTCCTTGAAACCCTTCATTATAACAATGAAGGGTTTTTTTATACCCAAAAAACAAAGGTGAAATCCCGAAAATAACAACCGTCTTCTATAGATGTTATGCATACCTTGGATCTTGAATATAATCTTGTTTAACAATCTTTATGATTTCAATACTTAAAAATTAATGTCAACTCTAGTTGATGTTGACTAAGAATATATACTTAAACGTAATAGCTATTAAATAGTAGTAATAAACTTATGTTCTTCTAGATAGAGGTTCATCTTTATGCAGAAGCTATAGAGTTAAGGTGTTTCGGAATATGATATGAGTAAAATTAAAATCCCCAAACCGTAATAACGATTTGGGGATTTTAAATAGAGATGATTGTACTAATTAGTCTCTAAGAATAGCTCTAGAAATTACAATTTTCTGTATTTCGCTAGTACCTTCATATATCTGAGTAATTTTAGCATCTCTCATTAAACGTTCTACGTGATATTCTTTTACAAAGCCATTACCACCGTGAACTTGCACTGCTTCAATTGTTACATCCATTGCAGCTTGAGAAGCAACCAATTTCGCCATTGCTCCGGATAAATCATAATTTTCATGATTGTCTTTATCCATAGCAGCTTTGTAAACTAACATCCTTGCAGCTTCAATTTGTACGTGCATATCTGCAAGTTTAAATGCAATTGCCTGATGATTCATAATTTCCGTACCAAATGCTTTACGAACTTTAGAATATTCCTTAGCTAGTTCGTATGCTCCCTGAGCAATACCTAATGCTTGTGCAGCAATACCGATACGTCCACCAGCTAATGTTTTCATAGCAAATTTGAATCCGAATCCATCTTCTCCAATTCTATTTTCTTTTGGAACTTTTACATCATTAAAAATAAGAGAGTGTGTATCACTACCTCTAATTCCTAATTTGTCTTCCTTAGGACCAATCTCAAAACCTTCCCATCCTTTTTCTACGATGAAAGCGTTGATTCCCTTATGCTTCTTTTCCTTGTCTGTTTGAGCAATAACTAAATAATAATCAGAAGTTCCACCATTGGTAATCCAGTTTTTGGTTCCATTAAGAATATAGTGATCACCTTTGTCTATTGCTGTTGTTCTTTGTGAAGTAGCATCACTTCCAGCCTCAGGTTCTGATAAACAAAATGCTCCGATCGACTCTCCTGTCGTTAACTTATTTAAGTATTTTTCTTTTTGTTCTGGAGTTCCATAAGTGTCGAGGCCCCAACATACCAAAGAATTATTTACAGATACAATTACAGAACAAGAAGCATCTATTTTAGATAATTCTTCCATAACTAATACGTAAGAAAGAGTATCCATGCCGCCACCACCGTATTCTGGAGATGCCATCATTCCTAAAAATCCAAGCTCACCCATTTTTTTGACTTGCTCGGCAGGAAATTCTTGTTTATTATCTCTTTCGATTACTCCAGGTAATAACTCTGCTTTTGCAAAATCACGAGCAGCATCGCGTATCATTAATTGTTCTTCGGATAGTTTAAAGTCCATATTTGATCCTAATTTACTGTGCGTGCATAACACGCGAATTCAACTTTTTGATAAAAATAAGTCGAGATAAACTCGATATTTTTATTAATTCTACAAATATAAGTTATAATAGGATAGTTTTTGTGTTTTTTTCATTTTTTGATATACTCTTTTGTAAGACTAGCAATATTTGGTTTCTTGAATTTTATTTGACCTAATTTTTGACATACATTATCAACTTAAAAAATGGAAATAATTTTTGAATTATTATTTTTTTAATTTAAGCTTTCGCCCTGTTAAGTTTTTTATATTTGTGAAGTTCCTTATTGGACATTATTTTCAATTTATTAAAGAACATTTTTTATGAGGCAGCACTAACTCCGTAATGGAGGTGTATTTAATTAGAAATTTGGATAAAGATCTGTCTTATGGTAAAAGTATGTGTATAAATTGAAGTTTTAAAAAATGAAAGAATTATTAAAGAAATACGAAAATAAAGCCCCGGAAATAGTTTTTAACTGGAGAGATTCTGAAACTGAAGCAGAAGGCTGGACGGTTATTAATTCATTAAGAGGAGGAGCTGCTGGAGGTGGAACAAGAATGCGTTTAGGGTTGGATATAAATGAAGTTCTTTCTTTAGCAAAAACTATGGAAGTGAAGTTTACTGTCTCTGGACCAAATATAGGTGGCGCAAAATCAGGAATTAATTTTGATCCTAACGATCCAAGAAAAAAAGGAGTTTTAGAGAGGTGGTATAAAGCGGTTTCACCATTATTAAAGAGCTATTACGGAACGGGTGGAGATTTAAACGTTGATGAAATCCATGAAGTGATTCCGATAACAGAGAACTGTGGAGTTTGGCATCCTCAAGAAGGTGTTTTTAACGGTCATTTTCAGCCTACAGAAGCGGATAAGATAAATAGAATAGGACAGTTGCGTCAGGGAGTGATAAAAGTTTTAGAGAACACAACGTTTTCGCCTGACGTATCAAGAAAATATACAGTAGCCGATATGATTACTGGGTATGGGGTTGCTGAGGCGGTTAGACACTATTATGATATCTACGGTGGAACTGTGAAGGGTAAAAAGGCTATAGTTCAGGGGTTTGGTAATGTTGGATCTGCGGCAGCCTATTATCTCTCCGAAATGGGAGCAAAAGTTGTTGGTATTATTGACCACGCTGGAGGATTGATAAATGAAGAAGGTTTTTCTTTTGAAGAAATTAAAGAACTGTACCTTAATAAAAAAGGGAACAAGTTATATAGTGAAAATTTGACCCCGTTTGAAGAGATGAATGACAAAATTTGGTCGCTTCAGACAGAAGTATTTGCACCTTGTGCAGCATCAAGATTGATTACTAAAGATCAGATAACCCAAATGATAAGCTCGGGATTAGAAGTTATCTCTTGCGGAGCTAATGTTCCTTTTGCCGATAAGGAGATATTTTTCGGTTCTATTATGGAGTATACAGATGAGCAAGTGAGTTTGATTCCTGATTTTATTTCTAATTGTGGAATGGCTAGAGTATTTGCGTATTTCATGGAGCGTAGAGTATTGATGACTGACGAAGCAATTTTTAATGATACCTCACAAACCATTAAAGATGCAGTGCAGAGAATTTTTGATAAGAATATTTCTAAAACCAATATAAGTAGAACAGCGTTTGAACTAGCATTCAAACAGTTGGTATAATTGTAACACAAATAATAGCGTATACTATGTTAAAATATTTTCTGGGCAATAGTCCAAAATGGTTTAAAACAATAATGATAGGATTTCTCATTTTTAATGTGTTTTCTTATTTTGTATTAGGTCCTACCGTTACTGCATGGTTGTTTATAGGAGAGTTTATTTTTACACTTGCCATGGCATTAAAATGTTATCCTTTGCAATCTGGAGGTTTATTAGCGATAGAGATTTTAGCATTAAACCTTACCACACCCAAGAATGCGTACCACGAAGTGGATCAAAACCTAGAGGTAGTTCTTTTATTAGTGTTTATGGTAGCGGGTATCTACTTTATGAAACCTTTGCTAATGTATATTTTTAGTAAGGTTTTTACTAAGATAAAATCAAAGATGATATTATCCTTGCTCTTTGTTTTTCTTTCAGCCATACTTTCTGCTTTTCTGGATGCTTTAACTGTAACAGCTGTTTTAATAAGTGTTGCGGTAGGTTTTTATGGGGTATATCATAAAATTCATTCGATGCCGGCTTCAGATTTTGATCAGGATGGAACGCTTGATAGAAAAGATTTAAGTGGGGAGACTTTAGAACAGTTTAGGAGTTTCTTAAGGAGTTTAGTAATGCACGGTGTTGTAGGAACTGCATTAGGAGGGGTTTGTACGTTAGTTGGCGAGCCTCAAAACCTATTGATAGGAGAACGTATGGGATGGGATTTCATAGAGTTCTTTATTAAAATGGCGCCTATAACATTACCAGTTTTAGCAGCAGGATTATTAACAACGATAGTTTTAGAATTTACAGGTTGGTTTGGTTTTGGAGCAAAATTACCTGAAGTAGCAAGAAGAATAATAGAAAATTATACCGATCAGGAGGATGCTAATCGATCGGATAAATCTAAATACGGATTAATTATACAGGCAATATCAGCGATATTATTAATTCTTGGTTTAGCATTACATATAGCTCCTGTAGGGTTTATAGGTTTGGCATTAATTATTGTGCAAACGGCTTTTATGGGAATTACAGAAGAACATCAATTAGGGAAAGCTTTTGAAGAAGCTTTGCCATTTACGGCTTTATTAGTGGTTTTCTTTGTAATAGTAGCTATGATTCATGATCAACATCTTTTTACACCGATCATTGATTGGGCGTTAACCCTGGACCCAAGTAAACAACCTTCTATGTTTTATGTGGCTAATGGACTATTATCTATGATTAGTGATAATGTATTTGTGGCAACAGTATATATTGGAGAAGTTAAACAAGCGTTTGATAATGGAGCAATAACAAGAGAACAGTTTGAGAAATTGGCAATAGCAATAAATACAGGTACAAATTTACCAAGTGTTGCAACACCTAATGGTCAAGCGGCGTTCTTATTTTTACTAACCTCTTCTTTGGCTCCGTTGATAGGATTGTCATATGGAAGAATGGTGAAAATGGCATTACCGTATACAATTATTCTTGGAGGGGTAGGTCTTTTAGGAATAATTTATGTACTATAACGACAATTGAGGATATACTTAACCTAAAGAAATAACGTTAGTATACTAACACTAAAATAACAGAAACATATATGACCCATTTATTAATGCTTGGTATGTTGGCCCAAAATACCAAAGAAATTGATCCGGAAGCAGAAGAGAAAACTTTATCAATTATTGATTTATTGCTCAGTGGTGGAGCCGCTGGAGTAACAATTATTGCAATCCTTTTTGTATTGTTATTTGTTGCGGTTTATATTTATTTTGAAAGAATTTTTGCTATAAAAGCTGCTTCGAAAATTGACGAAAGCTTTATGGATCAAATTAAAGATAATGTGACAAGTGGTAAAATTGAAGCGGCTAAAATCTTGTGTGCACAAACTAATAACCCTGTGTCTAGATTGACGGAAAAAGGAATTTCCAGAATAGGTAATCCTTTAGAGGATATTAATAAGGCAATAGAAAATGCAGGCCGATTAGAAGTGTATAAACTAGAAAAAAATGTAAGTATTCTTGCTACGGTAGCAGGTGCTGCACCAATGATTGGATTTTTAGGTACAGTAATTGGGATGATTTTAGCGTTCCATAATCTGGCATCAAGTTCGGGAAGTGCAGATATGGGAACTTTAGCAGAAGGTATTTATACAGCGATGACCACTACAGTTGCGGGACTTGTGGTAGGTATTATAGCGTATATAGGATATAATCATTTGGTAGTTAGAACAGATAAAGTAATACACCAGATGGAAGCTACGGCTGTAGATTTCCTTGACTTGTTAAACGAACCTGCTTAATATGAATTTAAGAGGAAGAAATAAAGTAAGTCCAGAATTTAGCATGTCTTCTATGACAGACATTGTGTTTTTGTTGTTGGTGTTTTTTTTATTGACATCACCGACGATAACTCCAGAAGCATTAGATTTGATATTGCCTAAGGCAAAGGGCAAAAGCTCTAACGTGCAGAATATATCGGTTAGTATTACCAATAAATTGCAATATTATGTGGATAATGAGCGTATAAGTCAAAGTAGATTAGAATCTACCTTGAAATCTAAATTATCGGGTCAAAATGAGCCTACTATTATTCTTAGAGCAGAAGAAGGAGTGCCTATAGAGAAAGCTGTAGGTGTAATGGATATAGCTAATAGAAATAGATTTAAAGTAATCCTGGCGGTAAAACCAGAATAATTAATGCTGAAGTTAGATACTAAACATAAAAAGAAATCTTTTGTAATCACGACAATATTGCACGTGGCTATTATTTTTCTATTGTTTTATTTGGGGTTAGGCGCTTTGGATCCTACTCCAGAAGGAGGTATTGCAGTTAATTTTGGAACTACACTTACTGGATCTGGAGATATACAACCTAAAGAAGCTATTAAGTCTTCACCAAAACAAACTACTCCAGAACCAACTCCAGTGACGCCAGAACCGGAACCAGAAACTCCAGAGATTACTGAAGAGGTAGTTACGCAAGATGTAGAAGATGCTCCGGTGGTAGAGGAAAAACCGAAAAAAGAACCTAAAAAAAAGGTCGAGAAGCCAAAAGAAAAACCAAAAGATAAACCTGAAGAGCAAAAACCGGTTGAGAAACCTATAGAAAAACCCGTAGAGAAAGTAGAAGAAAAGAAGCCGGATCCTAAGCCGGATAAATCAACTTTAGATATATTAGATAGTTTTTCCAATGGCCCAAAAAGCGATGGAAAAGCAAAAGGAGGAGAAGGTGATGACGGTAAACCAGGTGATAAAGGAAATCCAAACGGAAACCCTTATGCAACTAGTTATTATGGGCAACCAGGTCCTGGAGGAACAGGTGGAGTTGGTTATGGTCTTAATGGAAGAGGACGTCCTACTAATTCTAAGGTTGTACAGGAATGCAATGAAGCGGGTCGAGTAGTTGTTAAAATAGTAGTAAATAGAGATGGTAAAGTTATTCAGGCAATCCCAGGTGTTAAGGGAACTACCAATAGTGCAAAATGTCTTTTGGATCCTGCTAAAAAAACCGCCCTTACCTTTAGATGGAAAGCCGATCAGAAAGCTCCTGTTAAGCAAATCGGATTTGTAGAAGTAACTTTTGGATTAGGGGAATAATCACAAATAATTAAGACGGTAATTACACTTCTAAGAACTTTTCCTAAATAAGAATTAGTACCTTTAATTGATTTTAAACATTATAAAAGTAACTCCTTATATTTTTAAGATTTGGTTGCATTTTTTCAAGGTAAATAAATAGATAATTATCGACTATCAAGGAACTTTAGATTGGATGTTTGCACAGTTGCCAATGTATCAGCGTCAAGGTGCAAGTGCTTATAAAATTGATTTGACAAATACGGTTAAACTTGCTTCATATCTTGATAATCCTGAGTCTAGGTTTAAAAGTATTCATGTTGCAGGAACCAATGGTAAAGGATCTACTAGCCATATGCTTGCATCAATTTTACAAGAGTCAGGATATAAAGTAGGTTTATATACGTCTCCTCATCTTAAAGATTTTAGAGAACGAATCCGTATTAATGGAGAGATGATTAGTGAAGCATATGTTGTAAATTTTATTAGGTCTCACAAACAATATTTTGAAGTAAATCAACTTTCTTTTTTCGAGATGACTGTAGGATTGGCATTTCGATATTTCGCGGACTCACAAGTTGATGTAGTGCTAGTAGAAGTGGGCTTGGGGGGAAGATTAGATTCTACCAATATTATAACACCAGCAATATCAGTTATTACTAATATCGGATTAGACCATACACAATTTTTAGGAAATACATTGCCGGAGATAGCATCAGAAAAAGCCGGAATTATTAAAAAGAATGTTCCAGTGGTGATTGGGCGAACTACGGTTGAAACGAAGAAAGTTTTCAGAGATAAGGCGTTGTCACTTCAAAGTGATATTTTCTTTGCGTCGGATTATGTAGGAAATGTATTTGATACGGATCTAAAGGGAGATTATCAAAAGGAGAATGTAAAAACGGTATTGCAGACCATTTCCGTTTTACAAGATCGAGGTTGGGATATTCGCGAGCAAGATGTTCGTAATGGTCTTAGTAAGGTGGTAAATAATACAGGTTTGCTAGGGAGATGGCAAATTTTGCAAGATAGCCCTAAAGTGATATGTGATACAGCACATAATGAGGATGGTTTACAATTGGTTATGGAGCAATTGTCAAGTGAGAGCTATGATAAGCTTCATATTGTTCTAGGAGTTGTTAATGATAAAGATTTGAAAGGTATATTACCTTTATTTCCGATTCATGCGACATACTATTTTGCTAAACCCGAAATAGTAAGAGGGTTGGATGAAGAAATATTAAAAAAAGAAGCATTAAAATTTAATTTAAAAGGAGAAAGCTATACTTCGGTAAAATCAGCTTACAAGACTGCTTTACAGCTAGCTAGCGAGGATGATTTAGTATATGTAGGCGGTAGCACATTTGTAGTGGCAGAAATAATTTAATTTTTCTTTAAAAAACTTTTGGTAGACTGTAAAACTGTCTTATATTTGCATCCGCAATCAGGAATAAGGGTTGTGAAAAACATAGAGGGCAATTAGCTCAGTTGGTTCAGAGCACCTCGTTTACACCGAGGGGGTCGGGGGTTCGAATCCCTCATTGCCCACTTAAATAAAAAAAACCATTCATTCATTTGAGTGGTTTTTTTGTGTTTATATGATAGTGATTTAATAAGTTGATTGATAAAAAGAGCAATTTTCAGTAAGAATGCTATTGATATTTTTTGAA
The DNA here is from genome assembly GCF_003443675.1 of Aquimarina sp. BL5. Taxonomy (NCBI): domain Bacteria; kingdom Pseudomonadati; phylum Bacteroidota; class Flavobacteriia; order Flavobacteriales; family Flavobacteriaceae; genus Aquimarina; species Aquimarina sp. BL5. The sequence continues at coordinate 4,571,061 of NZ_CP031963.1, forward strand.
GAAAAAATTAAGAGTAATAGAAATGAAAACTTATAAGTTATAGTATGAACTTTAGGTAATAACAATTATTTTTGAAAGTTGAAAAATAAATTATTTTATATAAAATGGACAAACTAGGGCTTACAAAAGAAAATTGGGATCAATTCGTGACTTGGGTTTGGGACTTTTTGCCAGGCTTAATTTCTGCGATAATCATATTCTTTGTAGGGATATGGATTATTAATATTTTTAGTAGAGGACTTCGTAAATTCTTTCAAAAGAAGGATTATGATGAAACATTAGAGAGATTTTTATATGATCTAATAAATATAGGTCTTAAGATTTTACTGATTGTATTGGTTGTTACTCAATTAGGAGTTCAGACTTCTTCTCTTGTAGCGATATTAGGTGCGGCAGGATTGGCGATAGGATTGGCACTTCAGGGGTCTCTTTCTAACTTTGCGGGAGGTGTGTTAATTTTGTTTTTTAAACCTTTCAAGATCGGAGATTTTATAGAAGCTCAAGGTGTTTCTGGTACGGTAAAAGAAATTTCGATATTTACGACTAAGTTAAATACTTTTGGAAATCAGTTAGCCGTTATTCCGAATGGAAAAATATCTAATGGTAATATTATTAATTACTCATCAGAGGATAGAAGAAGAGGTAAAATCGAGATTGGAATTTCTTATGATAGTAATATCAAAGAAGCGAAAGAAATTATACTTGATTTAATCAATGGTCAGGAGAAGGTTATTAAAGATCCTGCTCCAGAAATATATGTTTCAGAATTAGGAGATAGTGCTGTAACGCTATCATTGCGTTTTTGGGCTCTTAATGAGGATTTTTGGGCAGTTCATTTTTATACATTAGAAGAAGCGAAAAAACGCCTAGAATCTAATGGTATTTCTATACCCTTTCCACAAAGCGATGTGCATCTTTATACTAAAGAATCCAAATGATAATAGTTTGAATTTTAGTTTTAGGTGAAATAGAACCTGTTTATGAATGCTTTAATTCCTAAATATTACATAAAAGCATCTAGTGTTTGATAGAAATCATTAGATTTATTCCATATCCACTACTAACATTTTTACGTAATGTCTAATTCTTTACTTTTTATTCCTGATATATCAGGTTATACACAGTTTGTACAGACTACAGAAGTGGCCCATAGTCAGCACGTAATAGCAGAGTTACTAGAGATTTTGATTAAAGCGAATACTCAAAAATTGAGATTGGCAGAAGTGGAAGGAGATGCATTGTTTTTTTATAAAGATGGAGAGGTTCCTTCTCAGGAAAAATTGTTGGCGCAAATAGAGACCATGTTTACGGCTTTTTATAGCCATCTTAAGTTATTGGAGAAGAATCGTGTTTGTCCTTGTAATGCGTGTGCGACAGCTCCTAATCTTCAACTGAAGATAATAGCGCATTGTGGAGAATTACAATTCATTACGGTTCAGAACAAAAGCAAGCCATTTGGACAGGTGGTTATAGAGGCGCATAGGTTGCTTAAGAATTCAATTTCTAGTAATAATTATGTATTACTAAGTGAGGACTTGTCTAATGTGATAGGTATTCCGTATCATTATAAAAGTCAGTTATTTGATTTTTCTACGAATGGAGATGTCTATGATGGGAAAAACATAAGGTATTCGTTCTCCGAAATGGATAAGAAAAAGTTGAAACTTACTTCTTATGAAACTCCTTATGAAGTTCAGTTTACAGGTTCTCCTGGATTGGTGATAGAAAAGGATTATAAGGTTCCTGCACAAGAATTGTTAGAGTATATTACAAATTACAGTTATCGACATCACTGGGTTAAAGGAGTTGATGAATTTGAGTATAATCCGGAAGAGGTGACTAGGTTAGGAACCGAACATGTTTGTGTTATAGATGGTAAAAGATTGAATTTTACTACAGTGACTAAAACTGTTCAATCTGGTCATTTGGTATACGGAGAGTATACAACAGATATTCCGGTTATTGATTCTATACATCAATTTTATATAATTATTCCAACTTCAGAGAATTCCTGTAGTTTGATTATGGAATTGTATCCGCAAGCAAAATCAATTTTTAAAAAAATTATGCTGCATTTGGTTATGAAAAGAGCTTTTAGGAAGTCAATAAAAGTTTCTCTTAATAATCTTGAAAGCTATATAAATAGTAAGTAATAAAAACAGGTTAATTCTATTAAATTAAATCCAAAATACGTTCGAGTTTCATTCCTCTAGATCCTTTAATAAGAATGGCACCTTGATCCTGGATTTGTTCTAAAGATTCATTTTCTTTAAGATCTTCAAAGGACTTATATTTTCGAATACGTGTATCTTCTATTGTGGTGTTAAAAAAGTTTTCACCGATCAGGTAAATAGCATTACAGGATGTTTGGATGAGTTGGTTTGCTATTCTTTGGTGTTCTTCTGGAGCAGTATGACCAAGTTCAAACATATCACCAAGGAATGCTGTTTTGTAGTTGTATGTTAGTTCCTGAAAATTGTTTATTGCAGCGCTCATACTCGACGGATTCGCATTATATGCATCCAGTATGATGGTAGACTTGTTTTTTTCTATAATCTGTGAACGGTTATTCGATGGGATGTAAGATTCTATGGCAACTTTGATCTGTTCTGGCTTTATTTTAAAATAGTGACCAATTGCTATCGCCGCTGCGATATTAGTGAAATTGTAAGAACCTATAAGGTGACTACTTATGACGTCGTCTTTGTAGTTTACACTTACCATTGGATTAACTGCTTGAAGTTTTACGTTTATATTACTATCCAGAGTTTGGGAGAATGTAAATGTATCAATTCCTTCTGACGCTTTAGAAAGTTTAGGATCCTCTGCGTTTAGGAAAATAAGATGGTCATGTTTCTTTAGGTATTGATAAAGCTCAGTTTTTCCTTGTAAAACGCCTTCTAAACTTCCGAATCCTTCTATATGTGCTTTTCCAATGTTTGTTATATAACCGAAATCCGGACAAGTAATATTACATAAGAATTCTATTTCTTTTATATGATTGGCTCCCATTTCTACAATTCCAATTTCAGTGCTTTTATTCATGGATAAAAGAGTAAGAGGAACACCTATGTGATTATTTAAGTTGCCTGCAGTTGCTGTTGTGTTATAAGTGGATGAGAGAACGCAATTGATTAATTCTTTTGTTGTTGTCTTACCATTACTTCCGGTAAGAGCTATTATAGGAATATCTAGATGTTTTCTATGGTATGTAGCTAAGTCTTGAAGTGTTTTTAGGACATCGTCAACCAGAATGTATTTTTCAGAAACCAAAAATTTTTCATCATCAATTATAGCATAAGAAGCACCATTTTCAATTGCTTGTTGCGCATACGTATTGCCGTTAAAGTTATCTCCTTTTAAGGCAAAAAAGAGATTGTCGCTCTTAATTTTTCTGGTGTCAGTACAAACTCCACTACTTTCTATGAATAATTTATGTATTCCAGCGGTATTCATTTATTATAATTGTATTAAAAAGCCCTGTACATAAATGTCAGGGCTTTGTATTTATTAACGAACAAATAAAATTTATTTTTTATCTAGGTGCTCTATGTTTAGGTGTCTTTTTATTTTTAGCCTTTTCACCTACACGAGACATCGCATTTCTAAATCCGATATAATCGGTAGACATATCCTGAGGGAAGAATCTTCTCTGCGCAGGATCTAACCAATATGCTCTATCTTTCCAAGAACCTCCTTTGTATACTCTCACTTCTTCACCGACAATCGTAGTTCTTTTACTAGATTCATCGTATCTTCTGTCTAGCTTCGTGCTATCTTCTGCGCTTGGCTCTACACTGTGAATAGGAGAGTTGTACATTCTTCTGTTAGGGATACTTTCATCCTGGAATCCTTCATAATATCTTGAAGAGCTTTTGTCACCATCTCTAAAGTTACGGTTGTCACTTTGAGTAAAGTTAGTTCTTAAGTATGTTTCATTTTCATCAACAGGAGTTTGTAATATACCTCCTGGTAATACTCTTGCTACAATCTTGCCATTACTTAAAGTATCATAAATAATAGAATCGGTCGTTACGATCTTTACAGTTCCATCAGGGTTAATTGCATTTTTAGTATATACATTACCTCTATAGTAATTGAAGTCATTATACTCGTCATCTACAATTGGTCTGTATACATCTGCTACCCATTCTGCAACATTACCGGCCATATCATATAGACCATAGTCATTAGGGTCATAAGATGCTACTGGAGCCGTAATATCAGCGCCATCATCACTCCATCCAGCAATACCACCGTAGTCACCATCGCCTTGCTTAAAGTTAGCTAATTGATCTCCACGTGTTCTTCTTTTTCCTGAACGAGTATATTGTCCATCCCAAGGATATTTTTTTCTACCTCTGTAGATGTTATAGCTTCTTAATTCTACTAATCCTAAAGCAGCATATTCCCATTCTGCTTCGGTTGGTAGTCTGTATTTTGGTAAAAGTAATCCATCCTTACGTTGGATATATAATCCTGTAGAATCATTTCTTTTTTCGTAATTCTCTGATTCTTTACCTCCTCTGGTTGCTTCGTCATTACCTCCATAAGTCTGTGAAGGTGCATTTAAATATGTATCAGTATTAAAAGTACTTTCTGCCGAAACATCTTCAAAAGGAGCATTTTTCTTTATAACTCTTTCTTCTTCCAGAATTCTTTCGTTCACACGATCCGTTCTCCATTTACTAAATTCTACAGCCTGAATCCAGTTAACACCAACTACAGGATAGTTAGCATAAGCTGGGTGACGTAGATAGTTGTTGGTCATCATTTCGTTGAAACCTAAACGATTTCTCCAAACCAATGTATCAGGAAGAGCTCCGTGATATATGTTTTTATATTTTGGTTCAGTAGGAGGGTATACTCCTTTTAGCCAATCAAGATATTCCAGGTACATCACATTAGTGACTTCAGTTTCGTCCATATAGAAAGACTGAACGTGCTGCTGAGTTGGAGTATTATTCCAGTCATGCATTACATCGTCCTGTACTCGTCCCATGGTGAAGGTTCCTCCCTCAACAAAAACTAGACCCGGTCCTGTCTCTTGTTCTTTGTAATTAGTGTTTACTTGGAATCCACCATCTTTGGAGTTGTATTTCCATCCGGTGGCTCTAGAACTGTTGCCGTAATCAGTCTTGTTACAACTAAACAGTAAGGTACTAATGGTAAGAACCATTAGCGACTTAAAAACTAACGCGTTTTTCATAATTTTAAGTTCGTTAAAGTAGAAATTAGGGCTCGCAATATAATAATTAACGTTAAATTTACCCTAATATTTTTAAAATAATATCAAATCGTGTGAAATTTATCTTTTTACGATTGACTTTGGTTTAACGCAATATTTCTATGTTTATTATTATTTTTGAATAAAAACCATAATTTACGGAACACTAAAACTGTGTTAAACCCGTTATACGCTATGATGAAGAAAATTACAATTTTATATGCACTACTGATTTCTGCTCTCATTTCTGCTCAGCAAACGGTACATGTTGATATTGACTGGAAGGATGTCGAAATTAGTACATCAAGTGATGTTTCGTTTACTATTCCAGGATTTGATGAGGAAAACTTTGAATATCGGGATGATATTGGAGTGCGATTCACAACAAAATGGAAAGAATCGGGAGAAATTAATTCAGGAACTGCTAGATTAGATAATATAGTCTACAAGAATATTTCGAAAGCAGAACTAAAGGATTTAGATGTGAATTTAATTCCAAAAGAACTTATCTACAAAATACGCTCTATTAATACCAGAAACAAGAAAGCTGGTTTTGGAAGTTTGTCGCCGATTATAAGAAATGGCAATACTTTTAAAAAAATAGTGTCATTTGATATTGTTTATCAAACAGGTGCTCGTAAAACAAATGCTAAGAGGTTTCCTATAAGCAACTCGGTGTTAGCTTCGGGAGATTGGTTTCGTTTTTATGTAAATAAGACCGGAATTTTTAGAATAACACCAGGGTTTTTAAGTAGTTTAGGAATGGATGTATCTTCTGTAGATCCAAATACTATAAAGATTTACGGTAATGGAGGGCAAATGTTGCCCCTTACTAATCAAGAAAATACAGAGTTTGATTTAAGAGAAAACGCAATTCAAGTTGTAGGAGGGGAAGATGGTAATTTTTCAGGAAATGATTATATTCTTTTTTATGGAGAAGATACTACAGGATATAGTGAAGAAAATCTAACGAATATTAATCTTTACGCTGATAAATCGTATTATTATGTGACTGCTGGGGGTACAAATGGAAGAAGAGTATCTAATTATACGGAGCCTGCAGGAGCTGCGGATACTCAGATAAATTCATTTACAGATTATAAATTTTATGAAGTAGATGAGTATAATATCGCCAAAATAGGAAGGCGTTGGTTTGGAGATCGTTTTGATATAGAGAGTAGTAGAAATTATAATTTTGATTTTCCTAATTTAATTACATCAGAACCGATTGAATTAAGGGTGCTCGCTGCGGCCACTTCGACTTCTGCGTCAAGTTTAAGAATTAATGTGAATGGAGGGCAGGTTGGTTCTTTGAATTTTTCTCAAATTTCTGGATCATCATTGGTTTCTCCTAGAGAGACTATTCAGAACGTTTCTTCTAGTTCTGATCAGGTAGCAGTTAATTTGAATTATAACAATAATGGAAACCCTTCTGCAATAGGTTATCTTGATTTTATAAGTCTAAAGGCAGAAAGAGCTCTAATAGGTGTGAATTCTCAAATGCAATTTTCTTATGAAGAAGCTGCCACATTAACCGGTATTGGGCAATATAATATCTCAAATAGTGGTGATGTGTCTCAAGTATGGGATGTGACGAATCCACAAGCTATAGCTAGTATTGCTAATAACAATGCATCATCTACTTTCAGTTTTAAAGCTACTTTGGGAGAGTCTCGTCAATATGTTGCTCTTGTGTCTACAGATTATTTCGATCCGTTAGTGGATCAAACAGCAAGGGTAGATAATCAGGATATTAAAGGAACCATTTTTTTAAATAATCAAGGGCAGTTTGAAGATATCGACTATTTAATTATCGCTAATAATTCATTGGTACAATCTGCAAATAGACTTGCAGATCACCATAGAACTTTGAATAATTATAATGTTAAAGTAGTAACCCTGGATCAAATCTATCATGAATTTGGAAGTGGTAAACAAGATATAGTTGCTATTAGAAACTTAGTTAGATATGTATATGAGAATGCATCAAGCCCTAATGAGCAGTTAAAATATGTATGTCTTTTTGGAGATGGTTCAGTTGATTATAAGCGTTTATTATTAAAGGAAAATTGTTCTGATAGTAATATTGTACCTACTTTTCAGAGTTTAAATAGTTTTTCTTTAGTTAGTTCGTTTGCCACTGACGATTTCTTTGGTTCTATGGATCCAGCTGAAGGGCAAATGGGAGCGGCTGATCAGTTAGATATCGCCGTGGGAAGAATATTAGCCGATACTCCTCAGTTAGCCGATACTATGGTTACTAAAATTATAGATTATTCCGGAGAGCAATCTTTTGGTAGATGGAGAAACTCTGTTTTGTTAATAGCTGATGATGTCGATGAAGATTGGGAGGAGCAGATTCAAAGAATTCTGGATGAATTAGGTGATGAATTAGTGGAGAGAAAACCATATCTTAATTTAACCAAAATATATGCAGATGCTTTTGAACAAGAATCTTCTGCATCTGGAAGTAGATATCCAAAGGTAAATGAAGCGATTTCTAGCGCTATTGAGACAGGAGCTGTGGTTGTTGATTATTTTGGACATGGAGGTGAAGATGGTTTAGCAAAAGAATTTATTTATAATAAGTCAGATGTTACTGCGCTGGCAAATACTAATAAACTTCCGGTTTTTATAACTGTTACTTGTGAGTTTGCAAAATTTGACAATCCATGTAGGGAAACTGCGGGAGAACTGATGTTTAAAAACCCACAGGGAGGTGCTATATCGCTTATTAGTACCACTAGAGATGTGTTTGTAGGTGATGGGATATTAGTAAATAATAGATTATCTGAGTTTTTATTTCCAGATAACACCGAGTTTCCAACAGTTGCAGAAGCTGTTAGGTTAATGAAGAATTCGCTGTCTGGGACTAGAAAAAGAGTGGTTTTCTTCTTTGGAGATCCAGCTATGAAAATGGCCATTCCTAAACCTAATATTCGTTTAACTAGTATCAATGATACACCCATAACGGAAGCTGTTGATACACTTAAAGCTTTAAGTAGAATTAAAATTTCAGGAGAAGTAGTTAGTGAATCAGGCACTTTTTTATCCGATTATAATGGCGTTTTATCAGCGACTATTTATGATAAGGAAATCGATAGGAAGACGCTTGCTAATGATGGGACTTTTGATTCAGGAGAACTTGTAGTATTGGATTTTAAAACCTTAGGAGTAATTATTTTTAGAGGAAAAGCATCAGTAACGAATGGTATTTTTAATTTCGAATTTATTGTGCCAAGGGATATTGGTATTCCTGTTGATACAGGAAGAATAAGTTTTTATTCTGCAAGAAATGGTGTGTTAGAAAATCAAACAGGTGCTGATCAGACAATTCTTGTTGGTGGATTAAATGAAAATGCACCAGAGGATAATGTGGGGCCACAAATCCAATTATTTATGAATGACGAGAGTTTTGTTTCAGGGGGTGTTACGAATGATTCTCCAATATTAATTGCAAAACTTGAAGATGAAAATGGTATCAATACAGCTAGTGGTATAGGTCACGATATTTCTGCAATACTTGATGGAGACGAGTCTAATCCGTTTATTCTTAACGACTTTTACGAGACGGAGGTCGATGACTTCACGAAGGGACTTGTTAATTTTAAATTTAAGGATTTAGAGCCAGGTTTACATACACTTACATTTAAAGGTTGGGATGTTTATAATAATTCTTCTACTCAGGAAATTCAATTTGTAGTAGCAGAAGCTAGTGGTTTTGCATTGAATAATGTATTAAATTATCCAAATCCATTCGTAAGTCATACTGAGTTTTGGTTTGAGCATTCTGGTGCAATCAGTGATGTTTTAGAGGTTCAAGTTCAGGTGTTTACGGTATCGGGAAAGGTGGTTTGGACAAATAATCAAACACTGTCAGGAAAAACAAGTTATAGAGAGGATATTCAATGGAATGGGCGAGATGATTTTGGGGATAAATTGGGAAAAGGCGTTTATGTGTATAAGATATCTGTAAAATCAACGTTAACAAATCAGCGGGTTGAGAAATTTGAAAAACTCGTTATACTATAAATTACTAAATAACTATATATTTGTCAAAATCAATTTTCACATGAAGAAGATCTTTATAATCAGCTTGGCGTTCGTTTCGCTTTTGAATTTTCGAATGAATGCACAAGATGAAAGAAGTCAAACGGCAATAACAACAGCCGTTCCATTTTTACTAATTGCAGCAGATGCTAGAGCTGCAGGTTTAGCTGATCAAGGGGTTGCAACAACTCCGGATGCATTTTCACAACAATGGAATCCATCTAAATATGCTTTTATATCCAAACAACAGGGAGTTGGTGTAAATTATACTCCTTATTTGAGTAGTCTAGTAAACGATATAGGATTGGGAAACCTTACGTATTACAATAGATTTAATGAGCGTAGTGCTTTTGCAGCTAGTTTTAAATACTTTAGTCTTGGGGAAATAGAGTTTAGACAGAACGCTAATGATTTAGGGTTGATCCAAAAACCAAACGAATTAACCTTTGATGTATCTTATGTGACGCAGTTGAGTCCTACTTTTTCTATGGGGGTTACTGGGCGTTACTTGAGATCTGATCTAAAATTAGATCAAGTATCCGAAGCAGAAGCGGCTAATGGTTTCGGAGTAGATGTTTCTGCATATTATCAAAGTGAAGAAATTGCCTACAACTCTTTTAATGGTAGGTGGAGAGCAGGATTAACTATATCTAATATTGGTCCTAAGCTAAAATATGATGATGCAGGGCAAGAAGATTTTATTCCTACTACTTTCAGATTAGGAGCAGGTTTTGATTTCCTTTTAGATGAGTATAACAGAATTACACCATCTATAGAGTTCGCAAAATTATTAGTACCAAGTCCTCAGGATTTTGATGGCGATGGCGATATAGATGCTTCAGATAATGCAGAGTATCAAGAAATAAGTTCATTTGGAGCAATCTTCTCATCTTGGGGTGATGCAGATGGAGGTTTTAGCGAAGAGTTACAAGAATTTACCTGGTCATTAGGTGCAGAATATATGTATCGTGATGTATTCGCTTTTAGAGCAGGTTATTTTAATGAAGCAGAGGAAAAAGGAGCGCGTAAATTTGTATCTATGGGTGCTGGTTTTAAATATACTATCGTTAACATAGATATTTCTTATTTATTCTCTACTTCTGCAGTAAGAAGTCCACTAGAAGGAACACTTCGTTTTGGTCTCTCATTTAATTTTGGAGAGGATTACTACGATAGATAGACGAACATATCTAAACAATAATAAAAAGTATCAAGCGCTAATGTTTGATACTTTTTTTGTTTATAGTACATTGTGGATTCTTAATTATAAAATAGGATTGATTACCAATACAAGTTCTAATTTATTGGTAATACAATTATAAAACTTTGAATGCGTGAAACAAATAGAAATCAAATCCACTTTACAAGTATATGATTCATTAGAAGAGCTTCCAGAAGATATTCAGGATTTAATGCAGCAATCTTTTAATATTAGGGATAAAGCCTATGCTCCATATTCTGAATTTCTAGTTGGGGCTGCATTACTATTAGAGAATGAGAAAGTTATTCTTGGTAATAATCAAGAGAATGCCTGCTATCCTTCTGGTTTATGTGCAGAACGTGTAGCTATATATGCAGCGGGAGCAAATTTCCCTGGTGTTCCAATTGTTAGAATGGCACTTTCTGCAAAATCCTTAAAACATCAGTTAATAACACCTACTCCACCTTGTGGTGCTTGTAGACAATCAATAGCGGAATATGAGCTAAATCAAAAGAAGCCAATCGAAATTTATTTTATGGGAGAAACAGGAAAAGTAGTAAAATCTTGTTCTTTAGCTAATTTATTGCCTCTTATTTTTGATAATTCGTATTTATAACATTTTCGTACATTTTTATCCCTAACTCCTTTCTCCTTAATAACTAATATATTATTTTTGTTTTTCGCTTAATTGAAAAATAAGCATTCAAACCGGTAGTTGTTAGAGGATGTTAGCAATAAAGCTGACTTAATTTTGAAATATCATTACATTTTAGATGAAAAAAGTAACCAAGGAAGTTTACCTGAAGTGGTACGAGGATATGCTTTTCTGGAGAAAGTTTGAAGACAAACTTGCTCAAGTATATATCCAACAAAAAGTAAGAGGATTTTTACATTTATATAACGGTCAGGAGGCTATCCTAGCTGGTGCTTTGCACGCAATGGATCTTACCAAAGATAAGATGATTACTGCATATCGTAATCACGTTCAGCCTATCGGAATGGGCGTAGATCCTAAACGAGTAATGGCTGAATTGTATGGAAAAGGTACAGGTACTTCTCAAGGAATGGGAGGCTCGATGCATATTTTTTCTAAGGAACATAGGTTCTATGGAGGGCATGGTATTGTTGGAGGACAGATTCCTTTAGGTGCTGGTTTAGCTTTTGGAGATAAATATCATAAAAGGGATGCTGTAACTTTAACGTTTATGGGTGATGGGGCGACACGACAAGGATCGCTTCACGAGACTTTTAATTTAGCGATGTTATGGAACTTACCTGTAGTGTTTTGTGTAGAAAATAACGGATATGCTATGGGGACATCCGTAGAGAGAACAGCTAACCATACAGATATATGGAAACTTGGACTAGGATATGAGATGCCTTGTGGTCCCGTAGATGCTATGAATCCGGTGAAAGTTGCAGAAGCGATGGATGAAGCAATTACCAGAGCTAGAACGGGTGGAGGTCCTACTTTCCTGGAATTAAAAACATATCGTTACAGAGGACATTCTATGAGTGATGCTCAGAAGTATCGTACTAAAGAAGAAGTAGCAGAATATCAAAAGATTGATCCAATTACTCAGGTTTTGGATATAATTAAGGATAAAAAATATGCAACAGATGATGAAATCGCTACTATTGATAAAAGAGTGAAAGATAAGGTTGCAGAATGCCAGAAATTTGCAGAAGATTCTCCGTTCCCAGAGAAGAATTTGATGTATGACGTTGTATACGAACAAGAGGATTATCCATTTTTACCACACAAACCACAATAGATTATGGCTACAGTAATTAATATGCCGCGATTGAGCGATACCATGGAAGAAGGAGTTGTCGCGAAGTGGCTTGTTAAGAAAGGTGATACAATTAGTGAAGGAGATATCCTTGCCGAAATTGAAACCGACAAAGCAACAATGGAATTCGAATCTTTTTATGAGGGAGTGTTGCTTCATATTGGAATTGAAGAAGGTGAAACTGCTCCAGTTGATCAGCTTTTAGCAATCATAGGTGAAGAAGGAGAAGATATTTCTGGTTTGTTGAATGGAAGTTCGGCACCACAAACAGAAACTCCTAAGGAAGAGAAAGTTGAAGAATCAACTTCAAGCTCCGCAGCAGCCACAACTATTCCTGAAGGAGTAGAAGTAATTACGATGCCTCGTCTTAGTGATACGATGGAAGAAGGTACTGTTGCGACTTGGTTGAAAAAGGTTGGCGATACTGTCGAGGAAGGTGATATTCTTGCTGAGATAGAAACAGATAAAGCTACAATGGAGTTTGAGTCCTTTTATAACGGTACGCTATTGTATATCGGCATAGAAGAAGGTCAGACAGCTAAGGTAGATGTATTACTGGCTATTATTGGTCCAGCTGGAACAGATGTTTCTGGTCTTAAAGATGGTGTACCTGCAGCTAGTACTTCAGCTCCTAAAGAAGCAGTGGTCAAAGAAGAAAAAGTAGAAGCAACTCCTGTTAGTTCTGGAAGTGAATCTTCTACTGGAGGTAGAATATTTGCTTCTCCATTAGCTAAAAAAATAGCAGAAGACAAGGGAATAGATTTATCTCAGGTAAAAGGTACAGGTGAGAATGGACGAATTGTAAAGAAAGATGTAGAGACGTTTACACCTGCTGCGGCCGTCAGTACTCCTGCATCCTCTAAAGAAACTACATCCGCTCCGGCAATTCAGACATATATTCCTGCTGGAGAAGAAAGTTTTGAAGAAGTGAAGAATTCACAAATGCGTAAAGCAATTGCTAGAAGCCTTTCAGCGTCCAAATTTACAGCACCGCATTATTATTTGACAATTGAGGCAAATATGAAAAATGCGATGGCTTCACGAAAAATAATTAATGCATTACCTGATACGAAAGTGTCATTTAACGATATGGTGGTTAAAGCCTGTGCGATGGCATTAACTAAGCACCCTCAGGTGAACACTCAGTGGACAGATACAGCAATGAAGTATGCTAAGCATATTGCAATTGGAGTGGCTGTTGCAGTTCCTGACGGTTTAGTAGTTCCTGTTTTACCTTTTACGGATCAAATGTCACTTACTCAGATAGGTGCTAATGTTAGAGAACTTGCAGGTAAGGCAAGAAATAAAAAGTTAACTCCGCAAGAAATGAGTGGAAGTACGTTTACAGTATCTAATTTAGGTATGTTTGGTATACAGGAGTTTACTTCTATTATCAATCAACCAAATTCTGCAATCTTATCCGTAGGAGCTATTGTACAAAAGCCAGTGGTTGAAGACGGACAAATTGTTGTAGGCAATACAATGAAAGTAACATTGGCTTGTGATCATCGAACGGTTGATGGAGCTACAGGTGCTCAGTTTTTACAAACTTTAAAAGATTATTTAGAAAATCCAGTAACTATGTTAGCATAGTTTTATAAAGGATATATAATGAATCAGATCCCACCTCTTTTGAAGTGGGATTTTTTTATATTTAAAAAATGAAGAATAGAATTCATAATTTACAATCGAGAACGTTATCAGATAAAACATTCTTATTAAAGGAATACACCTACGAATATACCCATACAGATGTTCATACTCCGGAAACACATCTTAGAGAAGTGTATGATCATGGTGATGGAGCTTCTGTTTTATTATATAATATAACTAAGAAAACTATTGTGCTTACGCAGCAATTCAGATTACCAACTTTTTTAAATGGTAGTGGGTCAGGAATGAGTATTGAAGTTTGTGCTGGATCGCTTGATGGTGATAGTCCGGAAGTATGTGTAAAAAAAGAAGCATTAGAAGAAACAGGATATGCAATTAGTTCTGTTGAAAAAGCATTTTCGGTGTATGCATCTCCAGCTATCATGACAGAAATAGCGCATTTATTTATTGCAGAGTATACAGATGAAATGAAGGTAGAAAAAGGAGGTGGGCTTGATCATGAAGAAGAGTATATTGATGTTTTAGAATTAGATTTTGAAAAAGCATTTGATATGATACAAACGGGTGAAATCAAAGATGCCAGGACGGTTATGTTGTTACAATTTCTAAAAATAAAAGATATAATGGTATCTTAATTGAATGCCTAAGAGTACACTTTTTAAGTATCTTTATCAAAAATCATTCATTACCCGAAAAACAAGAACCTGAAACGAGTCATAACAGAATTTTTAATACATTTCAAAAATGATTACTTGACGAGTTCCTTTTGACATTCAAAACAACATTATAAAAACATGAAACAAATAGCATTTTTTATCATTACTCTTTTATTTATAACGTGTAAGGAAGCAACTACGGCGCAATCCCCTATATCTAATATTACAGCTTCTGATATAGAAGTTATCATGAATTTTTTAGCAAGCGATGCATTAGGGGGTAGAGATACGGGAAGCGAGGGACTGGAGAAAGCGGCAAAATTTATAGAACAGGAGTTTAAGAAGTCCGGAATAAAACCTTATTTTGAATCGTATCTTAATACTTTTGATGCTAAAGGAACTGAAACCTATAACGTAGTGGGTTATCTTAAAGGTACAGATCTTGACTTAGCTGATCAGTTTGTAGTAATAGGAGCGCATTTTGATCATATAGGAAATGGAAAAGATGTAAATGGCGATACAATCGCTAATGGAGCTAACGATAATGCAGCAGGAAGTACCGCAGTAATTTCATTGGCAAAACATTTTGCAGAGGTGAAAAATAATAAACGCAGTGTATTGTTTGTGTTATTTGGAGCAGAAGAAAAAGGATTGCTAGGTTCTGATCATTTAGCAAAAGTTTTAAAAGAGAAGAATCTTGATTTATATACAATGATAAACTTCGAAATGATAGGAGTGCCACTAAACGATAAAACATACAAAGCCTACATTACAGGATATGAGATTTCAAATATGGCAGAAAAAATCAATGAATATTCAGGAAAAGAATTGATAGGTTTTCTGCCCAAAGCGAAGGAATTTCAGTTATTTAGGAGAAGTGATAATTATCCTTTTTATTCGGCATTCAATGTGCCTTGTCAGACGGTTTCTACCTTTGATTTTACCAATTATGATTACTATCACCATGTAGATGACGAGGTTTCTGAGATGAATTTCGAATTTATGGCAGAGCTCATCAATGATTGTGCTCCTGTAATTACTAGGATATTAAATACGCCAACAAAAGAAATTAAGTTAAATTAAATTTTCACTCCTTTTGAGTTTATAAAAGCTTAAAGGTCTTTTTTTTATTAAAAAACATGAAAAACATTATAATTACCGGGGCAAGTAGAGGGATAGGATATGAGATGGCTAAAATGTTTGCAGATGCAGGGCATCAGGTGCTAGCTTTATCAAGAAATGAGAAACCAATTACTGCTCTTAATAACAAAAATATTCATACATTTTCTTGCGATTTATGTAATTCGTCTGATCTGGAAAAAATGACAAATTATATAACAAAAACCTGGAAGAATGTGGATGTTCTGATTAATAATGCTGGCAAATTATTGAATAAACCCTTTGCAGAAATTTCTACACAAGAATTTGAAGAAGTATATAAGGTGAATGTTTTTGGTGTTGCGGAAATTACTCGCCTAGTGCTGCCTTTTATGACAAACGGAAGCCATGTAGTTACTGTTAGTAGTATGGGAGGTATTCAGGGAAGTATGAAGTTTCCTGGGTTAGCAGCTTATAGTTCTAGTAAAGGGGCTGTTATAACATTAAGTGAGCTCTTAGCAGAAGAATATAAAGAAAGTGGTATAGCCTTTAATGTATTAGCGCTTGGAGCTGTACAAACAGAAATGTTAGAAGAAGCGTTTCCCGGGTATCAGGCACCATTAACGGCTATAGAAATGGCGGAATATATTAAGAATTTTGCGCTAACTGCCAATAAGTTTTATAATGGTAAAGTACTTCAGGTATCTAGTAGTACGCCTTAATCGAAGTTATGTCTTTCAAATATTTTTTAATTTAAGATACTTATAGAATTGATGCACAGTAAGTACTTTTTTAAACTCTTCATTCTGAAAATAAACAATATTACTTAAGTCTTTTGTTTTTTCGTTAGCAGGCGCATTAGATTGAATTATTTTGTTTGCCCTAATGGAATATTTTATGATTACCTTTTTAATACGATCACTAGCATAATTACTGAGGTTCAATTCTTGTTGTAATAGAATTGCTCTTTGCTCTGCAAGATCGGCAAATCGTTTTTTTTCTGCTTCTAGCTGCTCTTCAGTTAATTCTGTGATCTCTTGTAGATCTTGATTTTGATCTTCAATTTGGTCTTGTGCTATACTAGTAGTACAAATAAAAAATAGTAGTAAAATTGTAAAAGCTCTCATGACGTCTCACCTTTAAGTTTTTCTTTACGAAATGTTAAAAATAGGAAGTCAAAAATATTAATAATTGATTAACAACGAGTTAAAAACTCAAAATACTCGACAAACACTATTTTTTTTTCGTTGAAAAACCAAAAATTAAAGGGTTTTAATCTTATTGTAAGGCGGAAAAACCGTAATAACTATGTTAAAACTAATGACTTAATCTATTTTTTTTGATGATTTTATCTTTTCGAACATAGCTTTTGATGTTTTAAATTTAACACCATCGATCGTTGTAGAAGAGGTCTTTATATAGGAAATAATAGTGTCGGTTTTAGTATTGCTAAAATGAACCTGAGTAATTATTTTCGTAATCGAATCGGAGAGTACTTCAGGTTTTCCAATAAATTTAATTTGCAGTATTTCTTTTGCGTCTTTTACATGAAATAATTTTATATCATCTACTCTGTTTATAAATTCCGGATGCTGTTTAGCAAGTAGCTGTTTATCTAGATAATCTTGAAGCTTTTCTGAGACTAACACTGCATAAGCATCTTCCAATGCGGCAAATGAAGCTTCTTCCGTAACAAAATCATCTCCTCCTCTGTTGGCGGTAGGCTCCATGTTATTACGCGCGATATTTGAACAACCACCAATTATAACAAGAATTACTATGAGATATACAAACTGTTTCATGACTTCACTCGGAATTTTAGTTTAACAATTTGCCCTTTGGATCTTTTGGATTCAATAATTTCAATATTTCTTAAACTTTTGATTGGCGTAGTCAGTTTGTTAATGAATTCGTTTTTAGAATATACTTCTATACCTAATCCCGATGGTAGTACCTGAAAAATGGTTGCATCATCGGCAATCATTCTAGATAATTCATTTTTTCTGTTTTTCCAATCCTCAAGTTTACCATTCGCATAATAATGTAGCATTAAGGCGTAATCATCTGTACTAACTTGGATGTTTTCATTAGTTAAGGATGAAACAGTTCTAAAAATAGTATCGGTTTTATGATATGGAGATTTGATTACAAAATGAATATAATCATCTTTTGTATTCCATTTAAAACAGCCCAAGCTGTCACTTTTTGCATAAAAGGGAGACTGTTTATCATTTAAGACTATAATATCGATATGAGTTTTGGTAATAGGTAGATTTCTATCTTGATCAATAAAACAAAAGCTAAAGGTGTGTGCTTTTGGAATTAAAAAATAAGCGGAGGTGATAAATACAATTCCAATTAACAAAAAAACAATCAATTTAGAAACCACAGGGTTTTTCTTCTGAATTTTCTTTTGAGAGTTCATTGCTTTAAAATCTGCCCAATTTTTATGACCACAGTATTCTGACAGTATATTAAGAATGTCGACTCGAGGTAATTTTTCCGTAGTGTTTTTAAAATAACTGTAGAAAGATTTTTCGCTAATACTACCTTTTACTTGTTTTCGTAAATCTTCCTGAAACATTATAATATCCTGACCTTTCCACTGAGATATATCATCACTAGAGGCGGTGTTCTCTTTTAAAAACCGTCTGGTAACGGCTTTTTTAAGAAGAGAGAATGCTATGTGTTCTTCAGGATTGATAATTGTATTTATTTGATTATTAAGCAAATATGACTTGTAAAACGGTTTACAATAGTTTTACAAAAGCTATACAAGTGTACGGGTTTTTATGATACTATGTTTGTTTTCAGTTTAACAAGGTAAAAACAATAAATATGAAAACAAAGACTATTAAAAAAATCGGATTTATACTTCTTGGATTATTCTTTTTAGGAATAAGTTCTTGCAACCAATATGCTACCAGAAAGTACACTGTTCACGAAAGTATCGTGCTAGAAGATAGAGAATCTTTTACACAAGATTTTGAAATTCCTAATGAGGATGATGAAAATGACGAGGCATATAAAGAAATTATAGAGAACGCATTTAAAAGAGTGAGTTTAGCTCCATTATCTACTTTTTCTATAGATGTAGATAAAGCTTCATATAGTAATATTCGAAGAATGATTAATAATGGTCAAGAGATTCCGGAAGATGCTGTGAAGATAGAAGAAATGATCAACTATTTTAAGTATGAGTATAAGCAACCATTAGACCAGCACCCTTTTGCTATTCATACAGAATCAGGAAGTACTCCTTGGAACGAAGAAACACAATTGGTCAAAATAGGAATAAAAGGTAAAGAAATACCTGCAGAAAGTTTTCCTGCATCCAATCTTGTGTTTTTAATTGATGTTTCGGGTTCTATGAATGACATCAATAAATTACCATTGCTAAAAAAGGCTTTTAAGCTGTTGGTGTCCCAATTGAGGGCTAAGGACAAGGTGTCTGTTGTGGTGTATGCAGGTGCCGCTGGTGTAGTGCTCAAACCAACAAGTGGAAAAAATAAGGAAAAGATAATGGAATCATTAGATAATCTGCAAGCAGGAGGATCTACTGCTGGCGGAGAAGGAATTAAACTAGCTTATAAAATAGCTGAAGAACATTATATTAAAAACGGAAATAACAGAGTGATTCTTGCAACCGACGGTGATTTTAACGTAGGAGTTAGTAGCGATACTGGCATGAAGAAATTGATTGAGGAAAAAAGAGCATCCGGAGTATTCTTAACCTGTTTAGGTTTCGGAATGGGTAATTATAAAGATAGCAAACTAGAAACGCTAGCAGATACTGGTAATGGTAATCACGCTTATATCGATACCATGCAAGAAGCGCAGAGAGTATTGGGAACTGAGTTTGGAGGAACATTATATACCATTGCAAAAGATGTAAAAATCCAGGTAGAATTTAACCCAGTTAAGGTAAAAGCATATAGGTTAATTGGATATGAAAACCGATTACTTAATGATGAAGATTTTATAGACGATACTAAAGATGCAGGAGAACTTGGTAGCGGACATACAGTGACCGCATTATATGAGGTGATACCAACCGGAGTGCAAAGCAAATATCTTAAGGAGGTTTCAGACTTAAAATATTCCGAAAAAAATGATGAAACTGAAAAAGCTAAGTATGGAGACGAGTTGTTTACTGTAAAATTCAGATATAAAAAGCCAAAAGAAGATCGAAGTATTGAGATGATGCATATACATAAAACAGCTGACGAAAAACAAATATCAACGGATTTTCAATTCGCTGCTTCTGTAGCTTGGTATGGAATGAAATTACGAAACTCAAAGTATATACAGAATGAAAATATAGAAGATATCATCACCTTGGCGAAAGATAACAAAGGGAATGATGAACAAGGATATCGAGCAGAGTTTATACGATTAATGAATAGTTATGATAAAGCAGAGTAATATGAAACAGATGAAGATACTTCAGGTTTTATGTTTTTTATTTCTCGCGCTATCTTGCTCTCAAGCAGAAAAGAATTATGGAGATGTTTTAGAAAGTATTCCTAAGGAAGAAATTATAGAGACTTCAGTTTCGAACATCTCCGAAAACGAAATTGTAACCGATAAGCTCAAGATAATTAAAAATGCAGATTGTCGTATTAAAGTAAATAATGTGGGACAAGCAACTATGCTATCAAAAAAAATCGTTTCTACGTATAAAGGTTATATTTCTAATGAACACTTTACACACACTAATTACGCTAAAGAAAATAAGTTTACAATTAGAGTCCCACAGGAAAATTTTGATGAAGTTTTGGATAGTATTTGTGCTTTGGCTGATTTTGTAGATTATAAAAACATATCGACTCTAGATGTCACTGAAGAATATATTGATATTAAATCACGATTAAAAACAAAGTTAGAAGTGAAGCAGCGCTATGAGACAATTCTAAAAACTAGTACAAAGACCGTGGAAGATATTTTGTTGACGGAAGATAAATTAAGAGTGCTCCAAGAGGAAATAGAAGCTGCTCAAGGGCGATTAAACTATCTGACTAATAGAGTATCCTATAGTACAATTCAGTTTGATCTTTATGAAACAGTTGTTCCTAAAGATGAGCCTCAGAAGTATGTGAAAAGCTTTATAGAAAAGGCTGAGGATGGATTGTCTTTTGGCTGGAATCTTTTACAACATTTATTTCTACTACTCTTTTATGTTTGGCCATTAGTGCTATTAGGAATTTCAGTTTTTATCTACTTTAAATGGATTAGGAAATAGCAGTAGGCATTTTAAAACAGCATAAGGTTTTTTCAATTTTAATAATACCACCCTCGAGTAATTTGTATAACAAAGACAAACGATGATAATATATTTTATCTGGATCTCATTGTGGTATTATGTTTGTTTCAGTATTAGATGTAACAAAACTAAATAGTATGAAAACAATGAGTATTAAAAAAAACAGATGGTGGATAATAGGATTATCTGCTTTACTGATCACTTCTTGTGATCCTAAAACGAAGACACCTGCTAATATAGTTGTTGATGTCAAAGAGGAAACCGACTTAGTTATTTCAGAAGAAGAGATACTTAAGATTAACGAAGTAAACGAAGAGGTTTTTATTGAACAATTTATGATTGAGGATATAGAAGTTTCGGAAATTGAAGAAGCTCCGGAGCCAGTGGCGTTTATGATGGAAGTAGCAAATGATGAGGTTTTTATGGAAAGTCCTATTAGTTTTATTAGAGAAACCAATAATGAATCATATGCAGAAGTAGTGGAGAACGCTTTTAAAAGAGTGAGTCTGGCTCCACTATCTACTTTTTCTATAGATGTAGATAAAGCTTCATATAGTAACATTCGCAGAATGATTAATAATGGTCAAGAGATTCCGGAAGATGCTGTTAAGATAGAAGAAATGATCAACTATTTTAAGTATGAGTATAAGCAACCATTAGACCAGCATCCTTTTGCTATTCATACAGAATCAGGAAGTACTCCTTGGAACGAAGAAACACAATTGGTCAAAATAGGAATAAAGGGCAAAGAAATACCTGCAGAAAGTTTTCCTGCATCCAATCTTGTATTTTTAATTGATGTTTCGGGTTCTATGAATGACATCAATAAATTACCATTGCTAAAAAAGGCTTTTAAACTGTTGGTGTCCCAATTGAGGGCTAAGGACAAGGTGTCTATTGTTGTGTATGCAGGTGCCGCTGGTGTAGTGCTCAAACCAACAAGTGGAAAAAATAAGGAAAAGATAATGGAATCATTAGATAATCTTCAGGCTGGAGGATCTACTGCTGGCGGAGAAGGAATTAAACTAGCTTATAAAATAGCTGAAGAACATTATATTAAAAACGGTAATAACAGAGTGATTCTTGCAACCGACGGTGATTTTAACGTAGGAGTTAGTAGTGATACTGGCATGAAGAAATTGATTGAGGAAAAAAGGATATCTGGAGTATTCTTAACCTGTTTAGGTTTCGGAATGGGTAATTATAAAGATAGCAAACTAGAAACGCTAGCAGATACTGGTAATGGTAATCACGCTTATATCGATACCATGCAAGAAGCGCAGAGAGTATTGGGAACTGAGTTTGGAGGAACATTATATACCATTGCAAAAGATGTAAAAATCCAGGTAGAATTTAACCCAGTTAAGGTAAAAGCATATAGGTTAATTGGATATGAAAACCGATTACTTAATGATGAAGATTTTATAGACGATACTAAAGATGCAGGAGAACTTGGTAGCGGACATACAGTAACCGCATTATATGAGGTGATACCAACCGGAGTACAAAGCAAATATCTTAAGGAGGTTTCAGACTTAAAATATTCCGAAAAAAATGATGAAACTGAAAAAGCTAAGTATGGAGACGAGTTGTTTACTGTAAAATTCAGATATAAAAAGCCAAAAGAAGATCGAAGTATTGAGATGGTGCATATACATAAAACAGCTAACGAAAAACAAATATCAACGGACTTTCAATTTGCCTCTTCTGTAGCTTGGTATGGAATGATTTTGAAAAACTCAAAATATATACAGAATCAAAATGTTGAGGATGTGGTCTCTTTAGCAAGAAATAGTAGGGGGAATGATGAACAAGGGTATCGAGCAGAGTTTATACGATTAATGAATAGTTATGATAAAACAAATTAATGCTATTTGATAAGAATTCTTTAGTAAGCGCATCTTTCCGATGCGCTTATTTTTGTATTTTGCAGCAATGAAGGAAATCCTGGCAAGATACATCCCTGAACGTGCTTTAGAACCGGCATTTGATTTGATTGTGAAATGTAATGTTCATCTCAAAATTGTTAATGAACGTGTCACTCGCCATGGCGATTATCGCAAAATGCCAGATGGTAGACATCAAATTACTGTTAATGCATCTTTGAATACCTATCGTTTTTTGATAACATTAATCCACGAAATTGCTCATCTTGTAGCTTTCGAAAAATATGGGCGCTATATCAAACCTCACGGATTAGAGTGGAAACGGACTTTTCAGCAATTGATGCTACCATATATAAATCCGGATGTTTTTCCTTCTAGATTGTTACCTGTGATTGCTAATCATTTTAAAAATCCAAAAGCAAGTAGCGATACGGATTCAAAATTATCACTTGCACTAAAACAATATGACCCAGAGAATGATAAAAATTATATCTTTGAAATACCATTAGGAGGTCGATTTAGATTATATAATGGAAAGATTTTCCAAAGAGGAAATAAAAGAGTTAAACGTTATGAATGTGTCGAACTAAGCACAGGTAGAGTATACCTGTTTAACCCCAATGCAGAAGTCGAGCTATTAAATTAATTTATGGAAAAAAATTATTATGCCATTTTAATGGCTGGGGGAGTAGGATCTAGATTCTGGCCTGTTAGTACTACAGAGTTCCCAAAACAGTTTCACGATATGTTGGGTACTGGAGAAACTCTAATTCAAAGAACATTTAGTAGACTATCAAAGATTATCCCAAAGGAAAATATTTTTATATTAACCAATGAGCGATATAACGATTTGGTTTTACAACAATTACCGGAAGCAGAACAACGACAGGTTGTAACAGAACCTGCAATGCGTAATACAGCTCCTTGTATCTTATATGCTGCACTGAAAATTCAAAAAGAAAATCCAGATGCAGTGATGGTAGTGGCACCAAGTGATCACTGGATTGAAGATGAGGATGCATTCGTAGGGAATTTAAAGCAAAGTTTTGATGCTTGCTCAGAAAAAGATATACTAATGACTTTGGGTATCCAACCTACGTTTCCTAATACAGGGTACGGATACATACAATACAATAAAGAAACGGATGCTATTAAAAAAGTAGCTCAGTTTACAGAAAAACCTGATTATGAAACTGCAAAACAGTTTTTAGATCAAGGTAATTATCTATGGAATGCAGGGATCTTTATTTGGAGTGTGAAAAGTATTGTAGGAGCCTTTTCTAAATTCCAAAAAGAGATGACTGCTTTGTTTGAAAAAGGATTAGATGCATACAATACAGAAGAAGAAAATGATTTTATAGCGGTTAATTATCCACTGGCAGAAAATATTTCTATAGATTATGCTATCCTAGAGAAAGCAGAAAATGTATATGTGCTTCCTGCTACTTTTGATTGGAATGATCTCGGTACCTGGGGTTCGCTATATGATAAGCTTGATAAAACCGATGCTAATAATGCAGTGGTAAATGCCAGAGTCTTGTCAGAAGATGCATCAGGTAATATGATTAGAACCACTACAGATAAAATTGTTGTTGTTGATGGACTAGAAGACTATATTATAGTGGATAAAGAAGAAGTACTGTTGATTTATCCTAAAAAGAAAGAACAGGATATTAAACAAGTACTTAAAAAAGTAAAAGAGACCTACGGAGAAAAATACGGATAATACGAATGGAAGAAAATACAAACCAGCCTGTAAATTCAGAACAAGAAGAAATTAAAGAATCTGTAAAAAGGGATGCCAAAGGCCTTTTTGAGAGTGTTAAATTGTTTCTTTCCGGCTTGTTGGATATACGATCCGATACGGATAGGGATCAGACCATAGAAGATGTCAAAAACGATATCCCGTTTAAAGGACATACAGCATGGATTCTTATATTTTCTGTATTTGTTGCATCCATAGGGCTTAATGTAAGTTCTACAGCTGTAGTGATAGGAGCGATGTTAATTTCTCCATTAATGGGACCAATTGTAGGTGTTGGACTTTCTATTGCAATAAATGATATCGATACACTTAAACGATCTTTGGTGAATTTGGGAGTTATGGTTGGGCTTAGTGTATTAACTGCCACTTTGTATTTTGCAGTTTCACCTTTAACAGAACTTACCCCAGAATTAGAATCCAGAACGGCTCCAACGATTCTGGATGTTTTTGTGGCAATTTCTGGTGGTTTGGCACTGATTATAGCTAAATCCAAAAAAGGGACGATGCCAAATGCTATAGCAGGAGTTGCAATTGCTACAGCTTTAATGCCTCCTTTATGTACGGTAGGATATGGTATTGCAGAATTAAATCTTGATTATGCATTAGGCGCAATATATCTTTTTAGCATTAATGCCATTTTTATTGCATTATCTACTTTTATTGTAGCTAAGTTGTTACGTTTTCCGATGCTACGTTATGCAAATTCTGCAAAAAGAAAGCGTATCGCAAGAATTGCATCTGCTTTGGCAATTATAGCTATAATTCCAGCGATTTGGACCTTTTACGTTACCTTGAACATGAGTAATGCCGAAAGAGATTATAAAAGTTTTTTGGCAAATGAAATTGACGCAAACCCTAACTTATATCTCCGTAAAGAATTCTATGAGTATGATTATAAGTCTATCAAATTATATTTTGATGGTGAAATCGCTGAAGCAACTGTGAGTGATTTACAAAATGAGCTTAAGAATTATGAAAGCATAAGAGATTTTACATTAAAAATTAGTGGTAACAAAGCGAGAGGGATTGAACAAATCTCCAAAGCAAACGATCGATATATTGTGGAGTTAAATCGCCTAGAAACAGAGAATGAAGCATTACTGGATAAGGTTGAAGATCTAAAGATACGATTGGCATTGATGGAAACTCAATTAACCGAAGCACAAAAAGTAGTTCCTGTGGAAATTCTACCGTATAATAATATTGCCAAAGATGCTAAAATCCGTTTCCCGGATTTATCAGAACTGGGATATGGAGAAGTATTACAATCCAATTTCTTAAAAGTAGATACGGTAAAAGTGATTTTTCCTGAATGGAAATTCCAGGTATCGGATAGCTTAAATAATATTAGAAATAAGGACTTAAGAGAGTGGATTACGGGAGAACTGAAAGCGGATACATTATTGGTGAAGTAATTTTTTTTAATTTTTAGGATAACATTTTTAGTTATTACGACACATACATATAGTAACTAAACAGAATAGAATGATGAAAAATTCGAAGTTTATAGTATTATTAGTTCTTATAGGTTTATTGTTCTTTATTGATCCTATATATGCCGGCCCAGGTGGAGCAATAGCCAAAGGTTTATTTAAAACTTGGTGGGGCAAAATTTTGATGTTATTATTGGTTGTTATTTTGCTACCATTTATCATTTATATAAAATCTGTTGAGTTTTTTAAAGTAAAAAAAACAAAAAAACAGTTAGGGCAAATAGGTTTAAAAAACAAGGATTTTTCCTGGTTAAATCTTGAAAAGAATTTTTCTAATATTATCACCCGAGTCTATGATGCTTGGAGTAATGAGAATATGAGCGAAGTTAAAGAATATGTAAATCATTGGTACTGGCAAAATCAACAGTCCGTTCATCTTGATAAATGGAAATCTAATAACTTAAAGAATATATGTAATCTTCAAGAGATAAATAAAATCAGACCACTATATCTGGAATTAACGAATAATGACAATTATGAGGGATCGAAAATTGTGATTAGTATTTCAGGTAGTATTGAAGATTATTTGATAGATAAAGAAACCGGAAAGATAATAAAAGGAGGAATAGGTTTTCAGAATGAAAGTCATATATGGGTAATGGAATATGTAGAAGGTAAATGGTTGCTAGATGATATTAAAAATGATGATTTAAGTTTAGCTTTTGCTAAGATGCAAAATGTAATTCCTGAAAACGTTTTAATAGCTAAATAAAACATTAAGAAATAAGCGACTCATTACTTAAAAATAAAACTGCTGATGTACTAAAGTAAATCAGCAGCTTTAAATAAGTTTAAATATTAAATACAAAAAGGAACCGGAAAAGAGTTTGGATTTCCTTGAACGAATTGACAATTAGACCCATTATAATTTGGATTAGGTACACAACAAGAAAGTGATGGGTTACAACATCTGGATGGACGTAATCCTCCTCCATTGATTTCCTTTTGCTGATTTTTACTTAGTTTAATTCCGAATTTTGAAACATTCTTTAACATGATATAAAAAGGTTTTAAGATTTATCAAGTTAAAGGTAAATAAACTCATGAAAACCTATTTACGGCAATGCCGTAATTGATGTTAAAGTTTTAATAATCAAAATCTTAACTAATTCTTAAAAATATCGGATTGATGTTCCGAAAGTTAGTTGGTAAGAAATTGGACACTTCTACTAAAATAAATTACTGCAGAATTAAGAGTTTTAAAATCAAGTTTTCTAAAGTCCTTTCAATTGAGCGTCTCTTACTTTCTTAAACAAGTTAGAAGAGTATACGAATTCTGTTACGGCTTCGTTATCCGTTTTGAAAATTTGTGTTTTATCACCTTCCCACTCTAGATGGCCATATTTTAGGAAAACAATTTTCTCTCCAATTTCCATAACTGAATTCATGTCGTGGGTATTGATCACCGTAGTGATGTCATATTCTTCTGTAATTTCTTTTATCAGATTATCAATTACTATAGCCGTTCTGGGATCTAATCCAGAGTTAGGTTCATCACAAAATAGATATTTCGGCCTCGTTACAATCGCTCTTGCAATCGCTACTCGTTTTTGCATACCACCACTTATTTCTGATGGAAGTTTATTGTTTGCGTTTTCTAGATTTACACGAGCTAATACTTCATTTACCCGTTCACGCATTTCTTCTTTTTTCTGTTTGGTAAACATCATCAATGGGAACATTACATTTTCTTCTACCGTCATAGAATCAAATAATGCACTCCCCTGAAATACCATCCCCATTTGTTCTCTAAGATTTCTCTGTTCCTCTGTAGAAAGATCAGAATAGGTAGCTCCATCATAACAGATAGATCCCTCTTCTGGTGTAAACAAACCAAGCATGCATTTTAGAAAAACAGTTTTACCACTACCACTGGTTCCAATGATTAGATTCGTTTTGCCGCGCTCGAAAGTCGTGGTGATTCCTTTAAGAATCTGTTCTCCATTAAAACTTTTATGAATATCCTTTACTTCTATCATTAGCTTAACAATAATTGAGTTAGTATATAATTAGAAGTTACAATAACCACTGTTGTCCAAACAAACGCAGAAGTACTTGCTTTACCAACTCCTAATGCTCCACCTGTCATATAATACCCGTGAAAAGATGGGATGGTTGCTAGTAGAAAGGCAAAAATAAAAGTTTTAATAAATGCATAAACTAAGTGATATGGGATGAACTCCTCACGCAGCCCTGTTAAAAACTCAGAGCCAGAAACGAACCCTCCATAAACACCCGCTATATAAGCTCCAAATACACCAACAAACATCGCTATTGCTATAATAAAAGGGTACATTAACATTGCTATGATCTTGGGAAAAACAAGATAATTCAGAGAGTTAATACCCATTACCTCTAATGCATCGATTTGTTCTGTAACTCTCATGGTTCCGATACTAGATGTGATAAAAGAGCCTACTTTACCAGCCATAATTACGGAAAGGAAGGTAGGCGCAAATTCTAAAATCATCGATTGCCTAGATGCAAAACCAATTAATTGTTTTGGAATTAGTGGATTGGTAAGGTTTAAAGCAGTTTGTATTGCAATTACAGCACCAATAAAGAAAGCAAGAAATATGGTAATCCCTAATGAACCAATGATAAGGTCATCTATTTCTTTAAAAATCAAGCTTCTAAGTACTGAGCCTTTAGTCATGCGGCTAAAAACTTTTTTCAACATTAAAAAATAACGACCGATATCGTCCAGATAAAACATATACGTTACATTAGAAGGGCTAAAATAGAAAAAAAATTAGGGACAGCATGTAACCTTCTATTAAAGTTTTACATTTGCACAAATGGTATTTTGACCATCTAAATTTTGAAAGGTAATGATAAAGAAAGTATTCTTAATTCTTGGAGCGGTTCTGTTTTCTATACAATGTAAGTCACAGCAAGTACAACCAGACCCAAATTCTAATGAATTTTCTAGAGAAAAGACTATAAATATTTCACCAAAACTAGTAGTTGGGATGGTGGTGGATCAAATGAGATATGATTATCTAACACGTTTTTATAATCGTTTTGGAGAAGGTGGTTTTAAGAGAATGATCAGAGAAGGATTTAATTGTAAAAACAATCATTTTAATTATGTTCCTACGTATACTGGTCCAGGACATGCATCGGTGTTTACTGGTACGACTCCTCAGAATCACGGGATTATCTCTAATTATTGGTATGATAAGTTTAGTAAAAAGGGTGTGTACTGCGCTAGTGATCCATCAGTAAGAGCAGTTGGTTCGGATAGTGAGATGGAGAGAATGTCTCCACATCGTATGAAAACGACAACAGTTGCAGATCAGAATCGATTGCACACACAATTAAAAGGAAAGTCTATTGGGATTGCAATAAAAGACAGAGGAGCAATTTTACCTGCAGGACATTCCGCAAATGGCGCGTATTGGTTTAGAGGGAAAGATGAAGGAAAATGGATTACCAGTACATATTATAGAAAGGACTTGCCAAACTGGGTACAAAAGTTTAATGATTCTGACAAGGCTGAATCCTATCTAAAAGTGTGGAATACCCTATATGATATTAATTCATATACAGAAAGTGGATCAGACCTAAATAATTTTGAGGCAGGGTTCAAAGGAAAAGAAACTGCTACATTTCCCTATGACTTAGCTAATCTAAAGGATCAAAATGAAGGCTATGATATTATTAAAGGATCTGCTTACGGTAATAGCTTAACTGCGGATTTTGCCATTGCAGCAATCGATGGTGAGGCTTTAGGTAAAGATGAAATTACTGATTTTCTAACAGTGAGTTTTTCTAGTACGGATTATGTTGGGCATAATTTTGGAGTAAATTCCAAAGAAATAGAGGACACATATTTGAGATTGGATAAAGATTTGGAAAGATTTTTTAATGCATTAGATGCTAAAGTTGGAAAAAGAAATTATACGGTTTTTTTAACCGCAGATCACGGAGCTGTTCACGTACCATCGTATTTGCAGACAGTAAAAATACCGTCAGGTTATTTTAAAAAGGATACTTTATCAACTAAGATTATGACTTTTGTAAAGGAAAGGTTTAAAGTGGATGGATTGATAGAGAAAGTAGATAATGATCAAGTCTTTTTTGCATATGATGTTTTAAATAAAAATAATATAGATGCTCAGAATTTACAGAAAGCTATTGCCCATTACGTCTTACAATATGATCAAATAGATAAAGTATTTACCAGAGAACAATTATTAATGGGGACATATACTGAAGGAATTGCCGCCCTAGTTCAAAAAGGATTTAATCAGAAAAGAAGTGGCGATGTTGTTTTTGTATTGGACCCTGCGACTATTCTATATTCTAGGACAGGATCTACACACGGAAGTGGATTGAATTATGATACCCATGCTCCTTTATTGTTTATGGGTAAAGGTATTAAACAAGGAAGCACTACAGAGAGAACAACCATTCCCGATATTGCTCCAACTATTTCTGCGTTATTAGGAATAACATTTCCTAATGGTGCAACAGGAGATGTGTTGCCTTTTGTATTGAAGTAAAATATTAATTATTGTGAACAGAAAATAAAAGGAGGTATTCATCACGAATACCTCCTTTTGTGTTAGACATCACAAGTACAGGCTGGCATCAGAACTAATGTGTCCCAGATAGCACAAATTGAAGGATGGCAGAGACGAACGCCTCCTTTTACTGATCTTTGAGATTCTTTGTTCAATGTTTGAACACCGCGTAATTCTAAAATGTTTTTTAACATAATAATGGTTTTAAAAATTTATATGTAATGATAGTAACATAAGCGGCTAAAATGTTACCCTAAAAATCTACATTTTTTTAAAAAATACAGTTAAAAGTCTTATATCTAGATAAGTTTGAATTATTTTATTCTTGTAATCTCAAAGTAAAATGGGTTAATTTAATTTTTTATAAACAAGAAAGTTGGTTTATATTTCTAATAAGTGTTGATATATGTATTGTGCGCTATGTATTGCACCTTCCATATATCCTCCATGTCTTATAGCAGTTTCTGATCCTGCAATAAAGAAGTTGTTATCAAAGAAAACATTTTGGTAATAATCGTGCCCATTATTCTGATGTGGAAATATAAACTTTTCGGAATGAATAGAAGTATTTGGTTCTTGTTTCCAAACAACTTCTTCGTATGCTAAATATTCCAAAGCTTGAGTTCCAAATAATTTCTGAAGTTGACTTAATACCTTAGTCCTTCGTTGCTCTTTTGTTTGCATATACATTCCACTTTGTAGAAATCCTTTTAGTGCGAAACGCGTATTTTCTACATTAGAATGATCATATAGTTCAGTGATAGGTCCTACATTACTAAAAACCGTTCCAGAAAAGTTGTTTTCTTTCCAAAAAGCTCGTTCATAAGAGATTCCAAATTTTATAGATTCTCCCATCCAGGTATGTGTTTTGTTAGCGACAGAAATTATGTCTTTTGGTAATTCGGGAGTAAACTTTATCGAATTAACAAGTAGGAAAGGAGGTAGAGTTGAAATTACTTTATGAGCTTGGTATGTCTGAGTGGTAGCACTAATTTCGAATTGATCTTTAAGATACTCAATATGTGTTACTTTTTCATTTAGGATTAATTCTTCCTTATCAAGAGATTCAGCAAGTTTGTCAATAAGAGAAACAGTTCCGCCTTGTATTCTATAACTAGGTTGTTGATTAGTTGGTAATTGTATTTGTTGGGGTGGAGCAGTGGACAATGGTTCAAAAAGTGCTATTCCTTCCATGAATTGTTCAAAAACAGGAAGCCCTAGTTCTTCTAACAGCGCAAACAATTCACGATGTTGAGCACTTAACCAAGTTGCTCCCATTTCTATTGGGGTTTCGTTTTTGGAATGTAGTGTGTGGATTCTTCCTCCGATTCTATTTCTAGCTTCAACAACCTTTACGGCGATTCCATTTTTTTTTAATCTGTAAGCTAGTAATAAGCCGGTTAATCCAGCTCCTATAATAAGTACTTTTGATTTCATGTTCGATATAAATATATAAAGAGGATGTTTAAAAAGTCTCTAATATGTGAAATTGTCAGTCTGAGCTTGTCGAAGATAATTTGAAAATCAAAGAGTAAAAACTTCGACACGCTCAGTTTGACAATATTAAATGACTTTTAGATAACTTCTTTATACTATTAGTTTATTCATCCATGAGATGTGTTCCGTGCACAACAGCTGCTCCCGCGCGAAGTGCTGCAGAAACAAATGTAGCTTCTGCCAGTTCTTCTTGAGTGGCACCAGCTTTGATTGCATTTTTCTTGTGAATTTCTAAACAATATGGACATTGCGTAGTTAATGCTACAGCAACAGCCATTAGTTCTTTATATTTTACTGGAATGACTCCTTCTTGTAATGCAATGCTATCAAAAGCCTGAAAGGCTTTCATAGCTTCTGATGCATTTTTGCTAAGTGTACCTAATTTTTTTAGGTGATTCATATCATACATAGTTGATGTTTTTTTGAATTAATTTCTTCCTGCAATTACACCGCCGTCGGTATCCCAAATAGCCCCGGTCACCCATGAGGTTTGATCTGATAGTAAGAAGGTAATGCTGTTGGCTACATCTTGTGCAGTTCCGTTTCTTCCTATTGGATGAAAATTATTAAAACCAACCAACGCTTTTTTGGCTTCATCAGCTCCTCCGAAAACACTATTGTATACAGGAGTTTCTACTACGGCAGGAGATACTGCATTTACTCGGATTCCGTGATCTGCTAATTCCATTGCTAAGTGTTGTGTTAGCGAGTGTAATCCTGCTTTTTGCATGGAGTATGCCGAAGAAGGAGTTGCTTTTACAGCTTGTTTGGCCCACATAGAACCTACATTGACAATGGATCCGCTATTACTTTCTTTCATTTTCTTAGCGGCGGATTGTGTAATAAAAAAGAACCCTCTGTTTAAATCTTGGTAAGAGTCATAGTCTTCTACCGTGTGATCTAAAAATGCTTTTGGACCAAAAATTCCAGATGCATTTACCAGATAATCTAAGCGATCTAGGTCTGCAATAGTTTTGTTAAGTTGATCAACGCTATCCTTGTTGGTAATATCTACTTGATGTTTAATGATGTTGTCTGCATCAGGAATTTTAGATGTATTTCTACCTACCACGTGAACAGTAGCTCCTCCTTCTATTAAGGAATCCACTGTAGCTTTACCGATTCCACTGGTTCCTCCAATTACTAGAGCTGTTTTGTTTTTGAATTCTGTCATTGTATATATATTTAAATAGTTAAAATTGAACAGACAAGTCTGTCTGTATTGATGTAAATTTTTTTATTCTATGATTTTCTTACATAAAGATAAAGATGCTTCTATTGGCCATGCGTTTTGATGTAATTTACTTTCTGAAATCCCTCCTTCATATAATAAGTAAATTTTTTTGGCGAGCATTTCATTAGCTTGCTCTGAGTTTTGATTACAATTTTCGATAACAAGATCCTTGATAAAATGTATGAAGTTATTCTTCTGTTTTTGAATTTCAATGCGTACTGTTTCATTTTCTTTCGGCATTTCGGAGTATGTATTTAAACACCAACATCCATTAAAATCTTTTTGATCAAAGAAAACTGTGAGAAAATCGAACAATGCATATATTCTATCCTTTCCTGGAGAAGCTTTATATACAAAATCTCTTATGTCTTTAGTAAAAGTATCATTCTTAAATTGAAGATAAGCAATACAAATATCTTCTTTAGAAGGGAAATGATTATATAAAGTAGCTTTGGCAATTCCTGCTTCTTTAATAATTTCATTAATTCCGGTTAGGTTATATCCTTTTTCGTAAAATAAAGTAGAAGCAGTTGCCACAATATGATCTCTTACCTTGGAGTGTTTCATATTGCAAATATATACAAAAAAACAAAACTAGACAAGTCTGTCTAGTTTTGAAAGATTTTTAATAGAAATTGAATTGTTATCTGACAATTTATTAGGTTCTACGATTACTTTTTTAATTTATGGTTTTATACCCTTTATATTTTGCAGGATATTTCAATGGTTTTTCAGTTTTTATGATTTCGATATTATTGCCTGTACGTTTT
Source organism: Aquimarina sp. BL5 (assembly GCF_003443675.1). Taxonomy (NCBI): domain Bacteria; kingdom Pseudomonadati; phylum Bacteroidota; class Flavobacteriia; order Flavobacteriales; family Flavobacteriaceae; genus Aquimarina; species Aquimarina sp. BL5. The sequence goes on from NZ_CP031963.1 coordinate 4,605,137, forward strand.
CCGAAGGATTCTATCCGACCAGAATTGATTAAGCTAATACGATCGATTGTACTAATTGCCCATCCTGGATCTTCGTATTTTATAACTCTTCCACCTTTTCCAGAATTAATGAACAGTAAATTATCTATATTTAGTTTTTGAACTCCCCAAAGCAGAACAACACTCCCTAAATCTTTATTATTGACATCAATAAAAGTAGAGTTTTTTAGTTCTAGGTAAGGTCCTGTAGTACTTTCGTCATTGCCCATTCTTAATAGTGAGACTGCATTACCCATTACTTTGCTAAAATGGCAGTTATCGATTTTTACGTACTCTGCATTGTACCGCCCTCTATTTTCATTTTCTCCATCTAAACTAATAGCGTTTCCGGAAATATTATGAAAAGTAGAATTCTTAAAAATCAACGTATCTGCATAGGTGTTTTTATAGGCTCTGAAGGCAGTCTTACGACTGGCATTAAAATTCTTAAATTCACAAGAAACTACCTTTAGTTTATAGTGTTCTATCATAGGTTTTGATGAGGTTGCGATAGCGGATTGCGCAATACCATTTTCTGAAGCACCATCAAAGATAACCCCTTTAACGTAGAGACTTCCTCCATTTTCTATGATAACCAATGGCTTTTGCGATTCGTTTTTATCATATGTAAAGATTGTGGGGTTATCACTTTCATCAGCTATGATTGTAAGAGTTTTGTTTATGACTAAAGGTTTCGTAAAAGTATAAGTTCCCGGTTTTAATTGAATGCTATCACCTGATGAAGCACTTTTTACCATAGTAAACAAAGTATCATTTTCATTACCGGATACTTGTGCTGCATTCGAGTTTTTATTAGTAATATCAAAATATTTCTTTTGTGGTGTATACCAATTCGGTCCCACTTCATTTTTTGTAAAAGGAAGTTTAGGTTGATAGGTTTGATTTTTTAGTAAGCCATCAGCAGAATCTTTCGAGAATGTAATTTCGGCTTGTGTAAATCCTTTGTGATTAAATTTCGAATCCGCAGATACTACTTCGTTTCCTGAAAAGGAGAAGGTGCTATAATCCGAAATTGCTTCAAAGACTTGTTTTCTTTCGGGATGATAGAAAACATTGTCAGTAAATCTAATATCTTGTGGAGGATCAGTTCTTTCGTTATCTGCGCCAACACCAAACTGAATATGATCACATTTCAAAAATTTGTTTCCCGTTATGTCAGTGTTTTCTGCTCTGTGATATCTGTTAATTAACGAGTTAGGAACTCCGTTCATTACAGGCAGTGCTCCAAAGAAACGTTTTCCTTTTAGTTCCTGAAAATGGTTGTTCCTAATGGTATGGCCTTCGTTAATAACCCGAACTCCTCCTGTACCTGGTTTATTATTTCCAATAAAAAAGTTATTTTCTATTAAGTTCCGGTTTCCATGTCTTAGTGCTAATACACCTGCAGATTCATAAAAAACATTGTTACGCACAATATTATCACTTGATTTAAGAGAAACAATTTCTACCTCGCCATCACACTGCTCAAAATAGTTGTTCTCAATCAATGTTCTAGATGGACTTAATGAATACGTAGAAACTCCAACCCGAAGTGTTTCTCCTCCATTAGATCCTAAGTTAGGTCTGTATCCAAAATAGTTATGATCAATTCTGTGACGATTTTCTAAACTGTTTTTGTTATTTAATTTTACCACGAGCGTAACACCAGCATTAAGTTTTCCTCCAAAATAGTTATGATCAACTCGATTATTCTTTCCATGAAGATGGATCCATTCGGATTTATCGAATCTATTGGCTGGATTAAAATGATCAATTGCTATTTCAGTAAGTCTGCAATTTTCTGCTAACTTCCCGTCATCGGTTTTAAAGACAATCAAGGCATCTTCTTTGGTATAACCATTCTTAAAAACTAGTTCTTTTATGATCACATGTTTCCCTCCGATTTTTAGAGAAGTATTACCTGATAGAATTACTTTTCCTTTTTCCTCTGCTTTAATTATAATGGGTTTTTCTTCTGTCCCAGTTGCTGTAATAACAAATTGAACATCATTCCAGATACCATTACTCAAGGTGATTTCTTCTCCAGGTTGGGCTACGGCAATAGCTTTATTGAATTCTTCGACGGTAGTAACAAGGTTGGTCCCATCGGTTTGTTTTGTAGTACTAGTTTGTGTGCAAGAACTTACAGTTAATAAAATAGCTAATAGATAGCTATAGAGCCTACTTTTTTTCATTTGTTTGTTTTGAAATATTTGTATTAAACATTCCCATTAAACTTTAAAAAACAGTCTAATGCTTAGCTAAAAGTAGATACTTGTAAGTCGTGTGTGGGGAGCAATTTAGGTCTATTTTTTATAATAACCAAGTCGGTTTCCAATGAATGATTGAATTCGTAAAGTGTATAAAAAGTGTTTAGGTTAAAAGTTAACCTAAACACTTTTTGCTTTTAGATTCCTAGTCACAATAACAAGCTGGTTGAAGAGGCCAAGTTTCTAATGAGTTACAAACCCAAACAGGACATGGTGGTTCTCCTCCTTTTATTGTTTTTTGCTTTTCTTTTTTGAGAATTTCAATCCCTTCTAAGTTTAAAATTTTGTGTAACATATTAAGATTTTAAAAATTGATATTACTTAAATGTATTAAAAGAAAAGGTATTGTAGCCAGAAGGAAGCTATTTTAGGATTAAAATAACTTTTGGAGGATTTTTCCCCATCTAAGCTTGCGGATAAAATTACCTTCAGATTTGGTGACTAAGAAGGGGTGCTGTGCTCTTTTGGCTTTAAAAAAGCCAGCTATGTAATCATTAATCAATCGAGGTTGTTTTTTCAGTAAAGCTAATTTGATAGATGCAATCAAAGTAATGGCGAAACCATATCGCATTTTATAAAAAGCCTCACCTTGCTTGTATTTTGCTTTTGGGTTATAGGTGTTTCCTGTAGGTTTCAGGTGTTTTACTTTTAGCGATTCATCGGTTTTGATTTCCCAATTATGGTATTGCGCCAATAGTTCATCAACTGTATCCCAGCCCATTGCAGATTTAAGTCCTCCAATATCATGAAAACAGGATTTTCTATAAGCCTTTAATGCCCCTCGAATATGATCTTTATTTGTTAAGTTTTCCAGAATCCAATTGTCATCTTTTTTGATATAACAGAAACCACCTACCATTCCAGTTTTTTTATCTTTTTCGAAATGGTTTATTAATGTTTCCAAATAGTTTTTCGGAAAGATAAGATCTGCATCAAACTTACAGATTACATCGTATGCATCATCTAGTGTTTTATATCCTTTATAGAATGCGTTGATAACTTTGCTACCCGGCATATGATCTTCAGAGGAACTTGTATTTACTAAAGAAATGTACTCATACCTATCAATAAATTCTTTGACTATGCTTTCTGTACCATCGGTAGAGTTATCATTAACGACTACGATTTTTTTAGGAAGTATTGTCTGAGCAACTAATGATTCTAAAGTTTTAGAAATCAATAATTCTTCGTTATGCGCTGGTATGACAATATAAATGTTCAAGATAGTAGTATTTTAATCTAAGCTATTTCCTTTCTGCATAAATGATATAATATCTAGGAGTAAAATATCTAAGTAAAGGTCTGAAGCCAATTTTTTTAATTGGATGTGTCCATTTCTTTCTAGCTTTTATCTCCCAACCTGCTTTTTCTAGTAACCAATCAAACTGCCAATCTTCGAATTCATGATAGTGACGATCCCAAGGATCTGTTTTACTTCTATATGCAGGAGAAAACCATAATTTCAACGGAATGGAAGCTACTATTTTGTTTGCTTTAATATCACGTAATACGTTAAAAGGTGCGATAAGATGTTCAAAAATTTCGAAAGCCGTTACAACTTCTGCTTCACTTGTTTTTACAGCTTCAGTTTCTACATCAAGATCTTCTCCAGAAGTATTACCTACGGAGTATCCTTCTTTTTCCATAAACTCCACAAAAGGATTATGGACACCAAGGTCTAGTATAGTTGCAGGAGCAGAAACGTGTTCTCTTAAGAACTCTAATGTTTCTTTATATCGTTTGTGAGGAAACGTTCCTTCGTACATATTAATTTTAACTTTTCTTAATTAAAGACAAAATTACTCTAAACAAAAAAGGATACCATAAATATAGTATCCTTTTTATTTATTTTTTTAAAAGCCTAATTACATTCGTTTGTATATTCATATCTGTGTTTAGCAAATTCTGACACTTGATTTTATCTCCGTACTTTTCAATCATAGTAGGAGAATCTCCAAAGAATTATTTAAATTCTTCTTCCTAATTTTTTAAATCTTGAGCTTTTTTTAATTGCTGAAAATATAAAGCTTCTTTTTTAAATGCTAATTAAATGCTAATTAAATGCTAATTAAATGCTAAGATAAAGCCGTGTATTTTTGATTTATGCCGAATTACGTGCTACTTGTGACCCGTTCAATATTGATATAAAAAAGCATTAATATTCATGCCAGCACCAACACTGGCAAATAATAATATGTCTCCTGGCTGAATATATTGATTTGCTATTTTTCCTTTTAATATTAAATCAAATAGTGTAGGAATAGTAGCCACGCTACTATTTCCTAGTTTTTGTATGCTCATAGGCATGATACCATCAGGAGCTTCCTGCTCATACAATTCATAGAATCTTTTTACGATGGCTTCATCCATTTTTTCATTCGCTTGATGTATGAGAATTTTTTTAACTTGAGAAATATCAATATTCGCTTGATCCAAACATCTTTTCATTGCCTTGGGCACATTGGTTAAAGCGAATTCATATATTTTACGGCCATACATTTTAATGTATTTTGTAGTATCGTTTGAGGTAGCATCATAGGTGCTTCCGAAGTATAAAAAATTAGCCTCTTCATAGGTGTGAGAGGCACTTGCAGAGGATATAATTCCTCCTGTGTTTTCTGTAATTTCCATAATAGAAGCTCCCGATCCGTCTGAATAAATCATAGAATCTCGATCGTGCTTATCAATAACACGAGATAAGGTTTCTGCACCGATTATCAAACATTTTTTTGCCATACCACTTTTTATAAAAGAAACTGCTTGTATAATTCCTTCTATCCAACCAGGACAACCAAATAGTACATCATAGGCGACACAATATGGATTCTTTATTTTTAAAAGATGCTTTACTCTGGCAGCAAGACTAGGTACGGTATCGGCTTGTGATGAATTTTTAGTAACATCTCCGAAGTTGTGAGCAACAATAATATAATCTAAGGTTTCTGCATCAATACCTGAATCGGTAATGGCTTTTTCGGCAGAAAGAAAAGCAATATCCGAGGTGTTTAATGCTGAAGAAGCATATCTACGCTCTTCAATACCAGTAATTTTTTTGAATTTGTCTATAACAACAGGGGATGAATGTCTGATTTGACTACCATCCGTATTGAGAAATTGATGATTTTCAAAATCCACGTTTTGTATGATTTCTGTAGGAATATAGCTTCCTGTACCTGTTATTTTGATATTCATCTTCCCTTTTCTTTTTTTGTAGAAGAGAAGGTAGCTATTAAAAACCACTTTATTATGCTTGCATAATAAAATTTACGATGGCTAAGCTTTTATAATTACTATAGAATGTAGTAAAGGCGGATTAATTTTGTTTAGTTTTTAACTGTATTACAGTAGCGATGGATAATGCTCGTGTTTTCATTAATTCCGCTTTGACTCCTCTAAAGTTACTGTCTACTGTTGTAGTAAATACTCCTAACCAGGTATCAAAATGGATTTTTTCTATAATCTTTTTTTGATGCAGATTCTGGTGAATTAGTAATACATTCTTTTTGTAATTGCCTGTATAAAATAGTTGTTGCTCCCAGAAATCAGTAATATGTGGAATATGATCTTCTAGATTGATTTGGGCTATTTCGGTAAAAAACAAACCAATGGTAGGATCTTTCAATGCTTTTTTATAAAACGCCCACATCAGAAACTCAATATCCTCACGGCTAGTTATATCTTTTAAATTATCCTTGTCCAAAAATACCTTGATTTACATTAATGTATAGATGCAAAATTACAAGGTATTCGGACAAGTACTTTGGTTTTGGGCTATAATTTTTGTTTAGAGACAATAAGGTCTCGTAATTCTTGCTGTTTTTCTTTCTCAATCATTTTTTGATGGGCATAGGCAAAAATTGCATTTTCTACAACCTCATTTTCTCTTTCTCCTGATAGAATGTAGGAAATACTTGTTTTGGAATATGATTTTTTATTGGGGCTTAAAATCTTGTTCTGGTTTAAGTAAGCTTGTATTTTTTTTACGTGCTTACTTCCTATGACCTTTAAGATCGCAGTACGTTCTTCAGGTGTGATCATAAATAAGTTGGCTAATGTTGTTGGTATAAGTATCTTTGTGAATGTAATGTTATCGTTTTGTTATACAATATTATATAAAATATTGGATATACACAAATAATAGTCAATATTTTGGATAAAAAAGATAAAATTTTAGATAGAGTTATTGTTTTTGCAGCCCATTTAGGAATTAGTCTTAGAAGTTTTAGCCTTTCCATTGGGGCGAGTGCAGGGTATTTGCATAGACTGCAATCGGCTAATAGTAATATTGGAGGTGACTTTATAGAAAAGGTTATACAATTGTATACAGAGATTAATCCTACATGGTTGGTCACCGGAGAGGGAAATATGCTTAAGGAAGGTCATCTTGTAGAAGAATCTGAGACAGTTTATGGCAAAAAGGATTACTTCAAACAAGCTTTGCTCCGATACCTAGATGATCAAGATATCAGAGATAAACTCGCAGAAATAAAAAAGAAAGAGGAACTCGACATAGATTGAATTCCTCTCACTCATTTCTCAAAATATCATAATATTTCTTTAGCACCAGCGGCAGCTTCAAGATTTACTTTTACCACTGCTATACTGTTAAGAAATTTCTTTCCATCTTTTCGTTTAATGGTAATATGCGTTTTTCCTTCAGTCGCTTGTTTATCAGTGACCACTACTTTTGTGCCTTGTAATTTTTTGAAATTAGTAGTACCTCCCTTTTTGATGATAAAATTCAGACGTGGAAAGAAAATGTGTTGATAGACTTGTCCCGAAGGCGCTCCTAAGGTAAGAACATCACCAATGGCTATAGTGTCTGGAGACAAAAGTTTGGAATCTTGTGCATTCATCGTAACTATCGATAAAAATGTAATAAATAATAATAGATTTCTCATGGCTGTATAGTTTAATATTGTTGTTATGCATTCCTAAAATACCAATATTTGATTAACAATAAAACATAAAATTTGGTTAAATAATAGTTAATGTATTAATTATTGATAGTATTACTATTAATTTTGAGGCAAATAGTTTTATTTATGAAATACATACTTCAAGACTTAAAGGTTAATATCAATAATAACATATACCTTAAGGATCCAGAATCTTCGGCTTTAGGGAAAAAAATTGTTGAGTTTAGTATTCTATTAATTGATGAGATTGGTTTTGATAGTTTCACTTTTAAAAAGTTGGGAGTGAAAATAGGATCAAATGAAAGCTCGATTTATCGATATTTCGAAAACAAACATAAACTACTCTTATATCTTACTTCTTGGTATTGGGGATGGTTAGAGTATCAATTGGTATTTACCACAAATAGTATTTCTGATTCCAAAGAAAAACTAACGAAGGCTGTAGAGATTATCACTCAGACAACAAAAGAAGATTCTTCGTTTTCGCATATTAATGAAATTCTGCTTAACAAGATTGTCATTAATGAATATTCTAAATCATATTTAACCAAGGAAGTTGATAGTGAGAATAAAGATGGATACTTTTCTATATATAAAAGATTGGTAAATCGAATCAAGGATATGATTACAGAAGTAGATGGTGATTATAAATATCCTACTAGTCTAGCTAGTACTGTTACCGAAGGTGCTTTGCACCAGCATTTTTTAAAGGATCATTTTTCTTCATTAACCGATTGTGATGAGAATGTCACACCCACAACATACTTTATTAACCTAGTATTTAATTCTTTAAATAACCAAAAGAATGGCTAAAAACATATTGACTGCTTGGCAGCGTCTAATGGGACTCTTAAAACTGGATAAGAGAGATATCCTCCAAATTTTTTATTATGCAATTTTTGCTGGATTAGTAAGTTTGTCACTTCCTTTAGGAATACAAGCGATTATCAATTTACTTCAGGGGGCTCAGGTTAGTACTTCTTGGGTGATTCTGGTGATTTTAGTTACTGCAGGTGTGTTATTTGTAGGGATACTTCAGTTTATGCAAATCAGAATTATTGAAAATGTACAGCAGAAGATTTTTACCAGAGCTTCCTTTGAGTTTACCTATCGATTTCCTAAAATCAAAATGAGTGAGCTACGTAATTATTATCCACCAGAGCTTGCTAATCGTTTTTTTGATACGCTAACAATTCAAAAGGGATTATCCAAAATACTAGTGGATTTCCCTACAGCATTGGTGCAAATCATTTTTGGACTCTTACTACTATCTTTCTACCATCCATTCTTTATCATTTATGGTTTGTTGTTATTGGTGTTAATTTATATTGTTTTTAAGTATACAGCAACCAAGGGATTAGAAACAAGTTTGAGCGAATCCAAAAGTAAATACAAAGTAGCGCATTGGATTCAGGAAGTTGCTCGTTCTATAGTAAGCTTTAAACTATCAGGAAGAACTAGCCTGGCACTAAATAAGAATGATACATTGGTAGCTGATTATCTAGATTCTAGAGAGAGTCATTTTAGGATATTAGTAATACAATTTATCCAGATGATTGGTTTTAAGGTACTGGTAACAGCAGGGCTTTTATTAATTGGTGGAGTACTAGTTTTAAATCAGCAAATGAATATCGGTCAGTTTGTAGCGGCAGAGATCATCATTTTATTAGTGATCAGTTCTGTAGAAAAACTAATTGTAGGATTGGAGTCTTTTTATGACGTACTAACTTCTCTAGAAAAAATAGGACAGGTAGTCGATAAGGAACTAGAACCACAAGAAGGAGAAAAACCTTTCAAAGAAGATGAAGGATTTGTGATAGAGCTAGATCAAGTCTCTTATGCGGTTCCGGATAGAGATAAAAAAATCATAGATAATATCTCTCTTAATATTTCAGAGACTTGTACCATATTGATACAAGGATCTAATGGTTCTGGTAAGACAACACTTTTGCGATTGATGGCTGGTTTGATAGAGCCGGATAGCGGTAGTATTTATATTAATAATGTATCACTAAAAGGAGTAAACCTTAATTACTACAGAGGGTATTTAGGACAGTCACTAACAGAAGAATCCCCTTTCGAAGGGACGATTATAGAGAATATCACTTTCGGAGATAAAAGTATCACTAGTGATCAGGTGTATTGGGCACTAGAGAAAGTAGGATTACTCCAATTTGTTAAGGAACAACCAAAGGGATTACTAACGATGTTATATCCAGAGGGAAGACAAATTCCATATACCATTGCTAAAAAGATTGTTTTGGCTCGTGGAATTGTTAGAAAACCAAAACTACTGATTCTTAAAGATCCATTAGATCAATTTAATGGGGCAGAAGCTACCAGAATTATGGATTTTCTGGCGCATCCCGATAACCCTTGGGCATTAGTTGTAGTGAGTGAGAATAATAAATGGACATCACGCTGCGGTAGAATTATTACAATGGATAACGGAAAAATAGTAAGCGAAAAATAGAAGATATGCTAAATATTTCAAATAACAAGCTAAACAAAACTGTGGATATTTTAGGATATAAAGCGTCACAGAAGGTATTTGGTAAGGAGCATTATAAATACTTTAACCGGTTTTTATTAACATTTACCATCATTGTTTTTATCATATTGTTTTTTCCCTGGACTCAGAATATTACGGGTAATGGTTTTGTTACCACACTAACACCAGGTCAGCGACCACAGACGATTCAGTCACCAATACCAGGAAGAATAGAAGAATGGTATGTTCAGGAAGGAGATTATGTGAAACAAGGAGATACGATCCTACGAATCTCTGAGATTAAAAACGAATATTTTGATCCTAATCTAGTAGCAAGAACAGGGCAACAGATCAAAGCAAAATCGATGTCAGTTACTTCCTATGAAGAAAAGGTAAAAGCGCTTGGCAATCAAGCAAATGCTTTGGTGCAGGAACGAGTGTTAAAATTGAAGCAAGCCAATAACAAATTATTACAATCTAAATTAAAAGTAAAGAGTGATAGTATTGATCTGCAAGCAGCTAATACTAATATTCGTATTGCCGAGCGACAATATGATCGTACGCTTAAGTTAGAAAAAGAAGGGCTCAAATCACTGACGGATGTAGAAACAAAACGATTGAAGCTACAAGAGACGCAAGCCAAGCTAATATCACAAGAAAACAAATTATTGGCTAGTAAAAATAATGTGATCAATGCACAGATAGAGATGAACCGGATTCAGGCTGAGTATGCAGAGAAAATTTCAAAGTCTCAAAGCGATCGGTTTACTGCACAATCTGGTCAGTTTGATGCAGAAGCACAGGTAACCAAGTTAGAGAATGAATATACCAATTATGAGATGCGAAACGATTTGTATTACATCAGAGCACCACAAAACGGGTATATCAATAAAGCAATCCAGTCTGGTATAGGAGAAACCTTTAAAGAGGGAGATCAATTAGTAGGGATTATGCCATCAGAGTATGATATGGCGGTAGAAACATTCGTAAGGCCTATAGATTTACCTTTGGTACATATTGGAGAAGAGGTAAGAGTACAATTTGATGGATGGCCAGCAATCATATTTAGTGGTTGGCCTAACGTGTCCTACGGAACCTACGGAGGAAAAGTAGTTGCAGTAGAAACATTTATTAGTGATAATGGAAAATATAGAGTATTAATATCCCCAGATCCTAATGATCACAAATGGCCAGAAGGAGTACGGGTAGGATCAGGAGCATATACTATTGCATTATTAGAGGATGTGCCGATCTGGTTCGAATTATGGCGACAGTTAAACGGTTTCCCACCTAATTATTACCAACCAGAAGGTAAAGTAGCAACTACCAAAAAGAAAAAATAATCTATGAACAAATACTTGTTGTACAGTTTTCTTTTTTTGACCACGGTGCTATATGCACAGGAAGAAGATACCATTACGCTTAACTTTAAAGAGTATCTGGGTTTTGTAAAAAAACATCATCCAGTTGCCAAACAAGCGGAATTGAATATAAGTGTTGGAGAAGCGAATTTACTGAAATCCAGAGGTGGTTTTGATCCTAAAATTGAAGTAGATTATGATCGTAAAAAGTTTAAAGGAGACGAATATTATGATTTACTGAATGCTACATTCAAAGTGCCGACTTGGTATGGAATCGAGTTGAAAGCTAATTTCGAGCAGAATGAAGGAGTTTTTCTTAATGAAGAAAGAACAGTGCCTGATGATGGATTATATAGTGCCGGAATATCAGTACCAATTGCACAAGGATTATTAATTAACGATCGTATGGCATCGTTAAGAAAAGCTAGATTGTTCAGAGAACAAACCAAGGCTGATCGTGATCTTTTGGTCAATGAGATTCTATATGATGCATCTTTAGCTTATTTTGATTGGTTAGAAGCATTTAATGAAAAAGAGATCTATCAGAATTTTTTAACCAATGCCAGGATGCGTTTCGAAGGTGTAAAAAAGAGCGCCTTAGCTGGAGATAAAGCGATCATTGATACTGTAGAAGCTAAAATCACAGTACAAAACCGTCAATTAAGTTTAGAACAAGCAAAGGTAAAACTAATGAAATCCACCTTAGATCTTTCTAATTATCTATGGATCGGAAATAATATTCCGGTAGAGTTGCAGCCTAATGTGATACCGGATAATCAGGTGGATGAAGTTATTGATAAGACATTACAGATACAACAAGCATTATTGACAGATGTAGACCTGGTAAACCATCCTAAACTAAGATCATTAAATTATAAGATCGAAGGATTAGAAATAGATCGTAGACTTAAAGCGAATAAACTGCTACCTAAAATTAATCTAGAATACAATTTTATAACAGCTTCACCAGAAGTAGCTAACTCCTTTAATACTGCAGACTATAAGGGAGGTGTCACTTTTCAGTTTCCATTGTTTTTACGAAAAGAACGTGGAGCGGTAAAATTAGCCAAGTATAAAATACAGGATAGCCAGTATGAATTAGCAAGCGTACAACTACAGATAGAAAATAAAGTAAATGCGATCTATAACGAGTTAGAATCCTTTAAAACTCAAAATGGTTTAATCGCCAATATTGTAAATGATTATACCACCTTATTAAAAGCAGAAGAACGCAAGTTTAGTTTTGGGGAGAGTTCTTTGTTCTTGATCAATTCTCGAGAAAGTAAATTGATTGATGCAGAGCTAAAAAGTAACAAATTACAGAACAAGTATTTTAGTACTAAAGCGAAGTTGTTTAAGAACCTAGCCGTCAATCCAGAGAACCTGTAGTAGTTTAATACATTGTTTTTAAAGAAAGAGACTTCGAGAACCTCAGTCTTTTTATACCTGAATTGCCGCATAGTATGCACTCCGAGTCCTGAGCATAGTCGAAGGGCGTTCACAGCCAGTGTAACACTTTACATTTACACCGAGCCCTGAGCATAGTCTAAGGGCTCCCATTGAGAATTACAGGGTAATAGTCTCTTAAGCAACTCGAATTAGTATAGCTTAAAAATCATAACTATCTGTAATTGAGTGCATAAAAAAGTTTACCATCCTACGATTTTTTACACTAATGGAATATAAACCAACATTCGTAAAAAATCGTAACAATGGATATTTCAATTTTAAATGCAACGGTTCTTAACGCTATAGAAGAACCTTGTCCGGCTACCAATCTAATAGGCTATTACTTTCCTAATGAAAACCAGCAGAACACCTTATTTTCTGTAGATGGCCGACTAAATCAATCATTTCGGGATGGATCATTCGTACAATCAGGAGATGCTGTGGGCACTTTGGCTTCTGCAGCCGCTTTTCAATTAGTAGTAGAAGAAGAAGCTACGGTTAGACCCGGTTTTGGTGGTGCGGATAATCCTGATATTCCCATGGCAATCGCGGATCTCGCAGTTAGTGGCGTAACGAATCTGTCTAGTTTTCGTGGCAGTGCAACTGTACAATCGGGAGGTGTTTTTAGTTATAGTATTAGTGCTATCAAAGAATTAATTTTTACAGAAATAGAAACTGCAGCTACCAGAATGGTGGTAACACTTCCCACAGAAGAAACGGTCATCCGTAATGCAATTGATACCGTCGTCAATAGAGCATTAACTGTCATCTGGGCATTGCACGGTCCTGTTGCGTATAGAGAATCATTGCGTCCTGGATTGGGTTGGATTGCTGTCGATGCAGAAAATGATCAGCCATCGCGACCCGTCAATGTTCCAGCTGCCGATTGGGCAACACGTGATCTCGTGGTAGGAGTTACCCATAATGGTACACCTGTTAATTGTAGAACGCGATACGCAATAGCAGGTGGTGATGATACAGCACCACTAATTAATATTCTTGATAATTTACCGGCAACAGATGTTCCACCAGAAATTCCTGATGATGCTATAGTGGTAGTTTTTATGCACGGACATAGTTCTAATATAGAAGAAGGATATACCTTTTATGAACATTTGGTAAACTCAGAAGCATCCTGTTTGGTAAGACCATTGGTAATGATTGCCTTTGATTATCCATCGAATGGATATTCGCAGTATTTTGATCACGATGTGATTTCGCCGTTAGATACCACCACACGATTTGTTCCGGATCGTCCTTTAGATCGTCGATTTGGAATTCTGGAGTATTATGAAGCCTTTACAGTGTCTTTTATAGAAGGATTAGATAGAATGATGGTCGCTTACGGAAGACCGGGAATTCTCAATCGCATTGCAGCAGTAATGGGTGGAAGTATGGGCGGAAATCTGGCGCTGAGGTTATCAGAAAAATTAGTCACAAATCCCGAATGGCTTACTGCAACAGTTTCCTGGTCACCTGCGAGTTCGTATGGGTCTTTTGGGCGGAAAGATTATTTTATTCCCAGCCCCGGAGAGCATATCGATATTATCGGAAAAGAAGCGATAGAAAGAACCAGAATACGATCTACAGAAACTGAAAATAATGAAGCACGGCAAAATTTTATAGCACTTCAATTGGCTGGAGAACGCATTATTAATGACGGAACACCAGGATTCGAAGCGGTAACCAGACTGATCTCCGTACTGGCCCAACCATTATTGGCAGCATTGGTCGGAGGAGTAGTTCCATTTATACCTTTTGTAGGAGGTTTGGTAGCCCCGCTAGCTGCTGGACTTACGGGTTCTACAGTATTTGGTTCCTCGATATTCGAAGGAGTTGCCAATATTGTTGTTATTAAACAATCCGATACCTGGTTAAGTGAATTAAAACCAGAGTGTCGCCCCGGATGGGATGCCACAGTGGCATCACGAGCTGCCTTAGCACATCTATTAGAAATATATTCTGCCGATCGTAGAAGAATGCACTGGCGTGTGGCGTATGAGCAATTACTGTTTAGTCATCAGGATGAAATTGCAGCGAGTAGAGGTGTACCTTGTTATGAGGCATCTACTGTTCCTACTTTATTAATAGGTGGCGAAAATGATGTAGTAGATGATCAAACCGGATTTAATATCTATAAAGGTGTTCAGTTTCTGGCACCCAGAATGATTAATAATCCGGGCAGAGCAGTTTATGCAGCAGATACAGGGCATTCTATGCATGTAGAACGACCTAATTTTCTAGCAGCAGAGATTCATAAATTTATTTGTAAGCAATATGCACATACTGTAACAGCAGTTCGCAGAGAAGAAGGAAGGATTACCGAGCTTTATTTTGGACCAATGTTTAAAACCGTTTCGGCAGCAGATGCCTTAGAAGATATTAAGTACAATAGAGTACAGTATTACGTAGCCGGAGCTGATGGTGCTCGTACTAGTATTTATGTAAAAAGATACCTTACCACACTGCCAGATGAAACTACGGATAATAACTTGCGATCATTACCGGAAAGTACATTACCAGCACCACCGCCAGGGGAGTCCGTAGGTACTGCCGGTTTAGGAAATAGTTTTCAGGTGACCCATATACGAATCCGAGGTTCGCGACGTACTCCCTGGGAAAGCTGGGTAAGTTATCTATGTAATGATGCTCTGGGGATACAGATGCCGATACAACGTGCAGAATTAGATATAGAACATGGTCACAGACGCTATTATATCCGAACAGCCGAAGGAGAAACTGATCTCCGATTGGTAGAATATATGACGACCTATCCTAACTATGATACCGAAGACAATTTATCTTCTTTACCAGATATCGAAGAATAATTCTGGTTATACTGAGCATTTACACTGAGCCCTGAGCGTAGCCCAAGGGCTCGGTCTTTTTTATGTCTTAATTGCGGAATAGTATTCACACTGAGTGTCACACTGAGCCTGTCGAAGTGTAGGCCTGCTCAAGTGCGTTTACTCATTAACATAAGGCCTCTACCCATTAGCGAACAGCTTCGAAGGATTAAAACAATGTTTCGAAGCATTGTTTTAATCCTTCGAAGGGTTGTTCTATGACCTCTAACCCCTAAAATTAGGGCTCAGACCCCTTTAGGAAGGGCAGTTACCCCTAATTTTAGGGCTTCCTACCTTCATTGTATGCCTTGTATGCATTATATCATCTCTTATAACTATTAAATCAATCCTTCGAACTACCTCTGCGAGGGGTAAAGGGTGTGTCGGTAAGGGGTGATGCCTTAAAATACCGGGTAATGGGTATTGAGATCCGATCATTCGTACGGTAGTTTTACATCATATTATAATGTTAACTATTATTTTTTTGAATTATGGAAAAGCAATTATCTAGTTTAAATTTTAGAAAGAGTACGGACCCAGAAAAGGTTTTTGATGAAATCACAAGGCGAGTAAACGATGCGGAAATCATGGCAGAGATTAATGAAAAATTTAATTTCTCTGGGGATAAGAGCTTTATCGAAAGTTTTAAAGAAAACTATACATCAAATATAGATAACTCTTCTATTTTTAATAGAACCTTATTTGATGTTGATATAGAGGCATTAGATGCGGATCAAATTTATACGATAGCCGCAGAAACGATTGTAATGAAATACGGTCGGCCTTCATTACTTATACAAAATGGAAAATTCGAAAAGCCAGAAAGCGATGTTTGGAAAGGGAGGCTCCATCATGACTCCATCCTGGATAATATACCAAGTGTTGGGAGAATCGAACTTCAGAACCATGCTACTTATGATTGGGTAGGCACAGGATGGCTATTAGAAAATTCTGAGTATTTAATTACCAATAGACATGTAGCAAAGGTTTTTGCAAAAAAGAACGGAAACTCATTTGTTTTCAAGCAGAACTTAGAAGGAAGAACGATAAAATCATTTATTGATTATAAAGAAGAATTTGGTGTAGATGAAGAATCTTCTTTTAGAATAGATGAGATCGTACATATAGCAAAGCCTAATGAACCTGATGTAGCTATTATGAGGGTAAATCCGAACAATTTAGATGGACAAATACTTCCCGAAGGATTAAAAATTTCTGACGTACCTGCTTCCTTAAATTCATATGTATATACGCTGGGATATCCTGCAAAAGATTCTAGAATACGAGATTCCAGTCTGATGGAACGAATCTTTAAGAGTGTATATAATGTAAAAAGGTTAGCTCCTGGTAAACTCATCAATACGAATTCTTATGATTATGAATATCATCACGACTGTTCTACGCTAGGGGGAAATTCTGGATCTCCGGTAATTGATCTACAATCCGGAAAAGTGGTAGGATTACACCATGCGGGAACTTATAGAAAATACAATTGGGCAGTACAATGTGAATATTTATTAGAACTAATCACAAGTTTGTCTTTAGTCTAGCATAGAAACTACTACGCTACAAGGGGTATTCATAATGATGATATCATAACAAATTCTAAAACTTTTTTTAAAATGACAAAAAAAATACATAAGCTCTACCTATTCCTATTCTTGATTTCCTTAGCAAGCTGCAAAACTGTTAAGCATTTTGTGAATAAGGAGTTTGAACCATTATCAGTGAAAGATCAGCAAATCAAATCTTTAGAAGAGAATATTAAAAATATTGATTCTTTAGAGCCTAACATAGGGATTCGGATTGGTAAAGATATATTACAAGAATTCTTACCCAAAGAAATTGAACAGGGAGCGAAAGAGATGAATGAACCGAATTTTAAAGTACATGAATTTAAACCTTCCGTTGATCTAACAAAGCAAGCCATAATAATCGAGGCAGATTTTAGCGCCTCCCTTTTAGAAATACAGACAAAAATAAAAGGTAAGCTCAAAGGATATATAGCAATATCATCAGTTAAAGATAGTATCTTCTTACTTCCGGCTTTAAAAACATTAAAAGTTCAGGATATAGAATTTACAGATAGCAAACCGAAACTAACCAATAGAGCGATTGCTGCTCTTATAAAACCAGCAGCCAAACATTTTTTAGATAACCTAAATGGACATTTTATAAAGAAAATGCCTTCAATCTATACCGGATGGGGAGCGGTTACTAAATTGAATACTAGTGAATTGTTTAGTAATAACGAAACTACGATTACTGGTCCAACGGTTGATATCGGGAGGTATATAAAAACAACTTCTTTGCTAGTTGACACTAAAGGTGTTTCTATACTATTGGAGCTGGAAAAAAGAAAACAGACGCGTGTTTCAGATTCGGTCGTAGTAGCAACAAATAAATCGAGTAATACTCAGTTACAGGAGTATTATAAAACCTATCAGAACACATTTACTGAATTATGGTTAAAAAATTTCCAAACATATGGAGATTCTACCCGCTTATCTGTAGGTATTACGAAATCCACAATAGCCGGAATTTTTAATGATGTGTTATCAACAGCTTCATTAAATGTCAATCATCCAATTAATATCCCTAAGAGTGCTAGTAATGATAAACTCGAAATCGATAGATTAAAATTGGATTGTAATTCGGTAAGAGAAAAATTTAGTTTTCCTGATTTTAAATATGGTAAATCGTGCAAGTACAGCTGTATGAAAAAGATTAAAGTTAGAATAGGTTTTATAAAAATTACCAAAAGGATAGAAGATCCTTTCTGTGCAGCTGCCAGGACCGCCTGTAAGGTAGCAAGAGAAACGGCTAGAGTAGCCTGGCAAACTTCTCGAGAAACTGCCAGGATCGCCCACCAGGTATATAACGAAGGAAGAGTTGCAGCCTGTAAGATAGCAGTAGAAGCGAGTGAACTTGTAAATCTAGGTCGCCTAAAAACATCTAGCGAAGGAGAAGGTGTGGCTCAATTAAATATTAACAATATCGCCATGAGCAATGATTTATCATCTATGCATTTAAAAACGAAAGGCAATGTGCGTCTTACTCTTAAATCTTCATTAGAAATACAACCGCAAGATATAGGACATTTAGCAGTGTGTTCGGTTAATTACGACAAGCGTATTACGACAAGATTAAAGGGAGATATTTTTACTCAGTTTTCTGAAATTAATTTTGATCCTGTAAAAGTTGGAGACGATATTATTCTTACGGGTCATGTAGCACCTATTGGATACAAAGCAAAAGCAGATATGAGTCCGCTACACGAGTTACTCGGAGATCCGTTGTTAGCAACAAAGTGTCCATTTTTATATTCCACATTGCTTGCTGGCGGAATAGCGGGAGGAGCTGCGGCCGTATTAGGATTAATAAAAGATCCTAAGCTACAATTGTTATTAAAAGGAAGTGCAGTTGGCGCTTATGAGATGGAGCCGTTTACTCAGAAATTAACTCCAATTATTTTTAGAATTAATAATGGAGAAGATCGCAAATCCAATATCGATTGGGGACAAAATAGTATAGAGTACAATTACTAATAAAAAAAGAAGACATGAAAACAATACTAACATTAGGAGTACTATGCATGGGGTATGCTGCTTTCGGACAAGGAGAAGCAGATACTCCTGCATTAGAAATTGGGAATATCTGGAATTGGAATATTCTTATGGCCGCTTTTATCGGTTGCTTTTTGCAAGAATTCATTTATTGGTTCGAGCTTAGAAGTGATATTGCAAAAGGTAATTTTCCTGCAGAACTAAGCTCTAAAGCTTATTGGGTGATTACGATAATTGCGGTCATTATATTCTCTACAGCCTCATTTTTGTATTTCACGATGTTGGATACAGATTCTGATTTTCTAACAATTGCTATATTTTCTGCTGGATTTCCCAGAATCTTTAAAAGTTTAGTGGCTAAGGTAAAAGCACCTCCAGTACAAGAAGAGATGCGTATCAATAGCGATAAAATCGTATTCGGAATTAGGGAATATTTCATGAGATGATCAAGAGAATATAGCAACTATACATTTTATCGGATTGCAACTATGGGTATTAAAAAACAGGTAATAGTACCTGTTTTTTTCGTGTAGAGGAAGCAGTACTTTGCAAAAATAAAATACATTTGTAACGAGAGAAATTTCCCCTATATGTCAGCCACATTTTCTGCGATAATACAACAGATTGTAAGAGAGAGTAATAGCGGGGCAATTCCTGATCCTGCTCGCTCTGGGTATTTATGTGTACCCACTGATTTTTTATCAGGATTGATCCGATTTGTATCTATGATGCAAGTAATCAAGATCGGTGTTGGTAGTGAAATCGCAGCGATAAAAAACGATTTAGAAATAGCCAATCAATCACCATTTATCTCCAAATCCGATGATAGATTGTATAAGCTAATGGTCGGTGCGATAAAGCATATAGTTGTGATCTGTACGGCAGAAGGAGAACGTGCCGAAACAGCAGGAGAGAGAACGTTAGCAGAAACCTATGCCTGGTGCATAGCAGGATGCCAATTGTTTTTAGAATATTCGGAATCAATAGAGTAACCGCTACACTTCGACTCCGTTCAGTGTATACGCTCAGGGGGCAACTCAAAAAAACCTGGTTTGCATGCCTGTGGAAGCCTAAAGCAGAATCCAGAGTCTCTAAAAAAAAGTAAAGAACCCGTCATTCCAGCGGAGGCTGGAATCCCGGATAAAACGACAATTATAAATAAGCAAAACAATGACCTGTCATCCCGCTGTATAGCGGAATCCAGAATAATAATAAGAAGGACAATCATCAAAACAACAACAGTTAATTTATTTTTATATATTTAAAAACCAAAATGAGTTATTATTTCCTCATTTTATCTACTAAAATATCCCCATTGTGGATTTCCGTAAGGAATTGGTTGGTGGTTGTGGTAATTTGGTGGGGAGAATTTAATAGAAATTGGTGATTATATGTCTTTTATATTAGGGATATGGTTACTAGGGTAACTATATGCAGTTGTTATCTACAATCCCTTCTATTTCCTAAAAAATTAATTACTTGATGGAAAAGTTTTACGGAAGAGATTGAATTACAAAAACTGACTTTAAAATAATTGAAAAAACATTACTCAGAATAAGAATGAATGGAAAAAGGTGATTGCTTAATATTAAAAAATAACGATGTATATTTTGCAATAATACTTCATCACTCAACCTTTGATGATGGAGAATTATTTCATGCATTTGTAGTTATTGGAGACCAGTACTCGAACACACCAACACTTAAAGAAATCGAATTTGGAAAAATTTTGGGATATAAGTTCGTTGATAAAACTTCTGACCTAATGAATAGTCTTGCTTGGACAAGTAAAGAACACAACCCATCCGAATTATACAACGGAGTTAAATATGATGTATTTACCATACCAGATGATCTATTTAATGAAGAAACAAATAGAATTCAAAGAATTGGAAGAGTGAATTTACACGAAAAATTTTTCCCTCGACCTGAATTTCATTCTATAGTTTCAAACTATGAAAAATTAGTTAAAGTCATTTCTGAACGAATTTCAAAAAGAGATCCTTCAAAGGTAGAATGGAACAGGTTTTATGATGCATTTAAACTTAATGAGGTATTAAAAAAGTAGATAACACCATATATGTGATCATAACAGGTTTTGGTGATCAATAGAATGGTTTGTGTGTTTTTGGTATGGCGCAATGCTTGCTGAAAGAGAAAATATAGCAACCAATGCGCAGAAAAGTCGAAAAGCTCGGTAACGTTTTGCCCTGTTACGACACATATATTAAACGTTGTGCAACATTAAGACAAATGAAAGTAATATTATTAGTTTTAATATCAATCGCTTTAGTTAGTTGTAATATAAGTGAAAGTAGAGAAGAATATTTTACTAGACTAACTGGACTGGAAATTTTAGAATCTATTGATTTAACTAGTAAATCTGAGAATTATCTTTTTAACGGAGATGGCCATACTTCTCTCATTTTTCAAACTAGTGAAAAACAGATGAAAAGATGGATTTCAAATTCACCTCCTTGGTCACTCTCAGAATGGAAAAGAGGAATTGTTGATTTTGAAATAGGATTACATACTAATTTTGGAATTTCTCAGGGTAATATTTCTGTTACAACGGTGAATGATAGTACATTTTACAGTGGAAGCGAAAAAATGATATCAATTCTTACTGACAAAGATAACTACTATTCATATGAAGAAAGATGCTGTTCGGAAAGATATAATGATTTAAGATTTCACAACGGTACCCTATTGATAATTAACCCAAATTCAAAAACTGTTTATTTATCGATTTGGGACAACTAAAAAAACGCTTGCCAACAATAGATATAATTAATACGGGTTGGTTGCTTAAGATATAAAGCGGCATATCAGCTAACCCCGATCGCCTTTAGATTCGTATCAAGATAATTTTATGATTAAATTTAAAAAGAACGGAGTGAACTTTCCCGATCGCTAGATTTATAAGATCCAGTCCGCGTATTAGTCTCCGTCCTTTTTTCAAGTTACTTAGAACCATATAGAATTTTAGTTTGTCCTTATTAAAGGTCTTAGTTAAAGTAACTCAATTATTATCTTAAAATTAAAGTTATGAATTTTAAAAATGTAATTGGTATTGATATTAGTAAAAATACCATTGATGTATGTAATCATTTAGATCAGAAAAATGCTCAATTTAGTAATAGCAAGAAGGGTTTACAGAACTTTTATTTGTGGGTCAAAAGTTCAAAAAATGAAATCGAAGATGTGCTTTTTGTGTATGAACATACAGGTATGTATTCGCATTTAATAACCGAGTTTTTAACAGATAAAGAATGCCATTATCACATTGCACCTGCTTTAGATATAAAGCGTTCAATGGGAATCACAAGAGGCAAAGACGATGTAATTGATTCTAAAAGAATTGCTTTATACGGTTATCGATTAAAAGATGAAATAACTCCAACAAAAAGCTACTCAAAATCCATTACTCAATTGAAATCATTGATGAGTCTTAAAGCTAAGCTAATAAAACAACGAGCCGCTTATAAGGGTACTCTAAGTGAGCAAAAAAACATATATAAAACAAAAGACTTTAAAATCATTTTTGAAGTCCAGGAAAAGATGATTCGTTACATAACAAAACAAATCAAGACTCTTGAATATCAAATTTTGGAAGTTATAAAAAGTCAAGAGGCATTGAAACAAAGTTTAAAGTTAATTTTAAGTATTAAAGGTGTTGGAATGCAAATGGCTACAACGATGATTATTGCTACAGAAAACTTTACCAAATTTAAGAACTGGCGAAAATTTGCATCATATTGTGGTGTAGCTCCTTTCCCTTATCAATCAGGAACAAGTGTAAAAGGACGTAATAAAGTCTCACAACTCGCTAATAAAAAAATAAAAGTATTGATTCATATGTGTTCAATGGTAGCAATTCAACATAATCCAGAGATGAAAAAATACTATGAAAGAAGAATTGAAATAGGTAAAAATAAAATGAGCACAATTAACATTATTAGAAACAAGTTAATAGCTCGCATTTTTGCAGTAATTGATAGACAAACTCCATATGTGGATACAATGAAATTCGCTTAAAAAATAATTTGAAAAAAGCTTGTTTTAATCATAGAATACTCGGATAGGATAGTGCGGAAATGCTTTCCGTGCCGAGTATGAGTAAGACTTCCGCTCTACAAAGCTTATAACTTCATAGCATCAAAGATTAGAGAACATTATAAACCTGATCTCTCAGAAATATTTTCCCGTCGCATTGGTATACAAACCAAGGATCGCATAAAAAAAATCCAAAAACCCATAGTAACAATTTTAATACTTCATACACATGCTAATAGTATCCTCTTAAGAGTGTCATGTCTTTAGAGAGATATTAGGAAAAATTGTAATAACTATTAAAAATTAAAAAGTATGGCATTAGAGAATTTAATTAGTATAAGCTTTACAGAAGAAGAGTTAACCACCTTAGACGGGCATCTGGATGGGATCAAACAAATCCTTACGGGTAAAACAATAAACCTAACTGCAGATCAGCGTAGGCAGTATGGGCGTATTGCCAATCAAAACAAATTGGTGGTAGATAAATCCAAAAATTATATGGAGCAACATCCGGATTGGATGCCTAGGTTTTTAGATAAAGAAGAGTTTGATAAGGATTATCTGGCACGTATACAGGTGGAGAGCAGAGCGCAGATGCTAGAAAACCTGAGTCAGCAATTGATCGATACCAAAACATTGCTTGATCACGATAATTATAACAATGCATTAAGTTTTTATCGTATGGTACGGTATCTGGCTGGTGAGAATGAACCAGGTGCAAAAACAGTGTATAACGATATGAAAGTATTGTTTAATAAAACCACAACGACTACTAGTAGCACTGAAGAATAATAGCTACATAGTACCTCTGTAACGTCCTACACAAGCGTTACCAGAATTGATATAAGAGAAAAAGGCAGCAAATCGAATTTGCTGCCTTTTTTGTATACATATCTCTTATTTGATATTGTAAATCCCACGGATATAGCCAATACCTTTACTGAATAAATGTTACTCTATCGATCAGTCCATTTTTTACTTCATAAACAGCAACGGCCCGTATAGTAATTCCTGCATTAAGCTGAACCAATTCTTGATCAATCACAATGGTAACCATCACTAAGCGTTTTTTTATTATACAATGTAAACTGGGTGTGTTTTTAAATAACATACCATAGATTCGTCTAAGTTCACTATGCCCTGATGTTTTAAATCTATCCGGAAAGTCGTATATCTTTATGTCTTCTGAGTATGTGTTTACAAAAGCATCGATATTTCTTCCATTATAGGCCATCAGTTGTTTGTCAACTATAAACCGAGGGTCAGGATTGGTGATGGCTTCTCCCAAAAGAATGGTCATTGATTTGATCTTATCTTTTTTGAATTTATAAAAAACAATACGCTCCAGATTTTTGGTTGGAGTTTTTACAAGTTCCTTATCAATAATGATCCCTCTAAAGATAATACGGTCTAAAAGTTCTATGGCATCAGTTTTATTTTCAGAAAAGGTGTTTTGATAATAGCCACTGATTTCCTGAGTACCTTTTGCTATTTTTTGTTTTGGAAAAAGCGAAATTGTAGCTTTTTCGTGAAACAAACTATTCATAGAGGTCAACGCTTTCGTATTAAATGCGATTTGCTTTTTTTCTAAGGTAGTAAGTGTTTTTTCTTTTTGAGCAGATAACTAATTAGTATGAAAAGACAGTAATAATGATAGACAAACAATTTTTTTCATTTTGTAGTAATAATTTGTGTGCAGAAATACAGAATAGCACTTAAAGTTACGATATTAAAACGGAAATTTGTATTCTTAAGGTTGTTCCCTGTAAGCTAAAAAAAAGTATGGATGAGGTTGTTTTATAAATATATATACCGTTTTTATCTCCCTGTAAAACTAATGGAAGACATTACTACGATACACAATGAAATCGCAAAAGAGGGAATCCTTTCTTATTTTTCTTCTAAGGGATTTTCCTTTTCAAAAAGAAAGTTTAAGATACAGGAAATAGGAACTTCTCTGATATATGTGGAGCTTGCTTTTAAAACTGAGCGAGAATTAGAACGCTTCAGACAATTTGTGAGTAATTATAAAGAGCTTATTCCTCCTTGGGTAGTACTTCCGCATTCATTTCAGGGAGCGCCAAGATGGAATCAAGGGTATGAAGAAGACTACTGCGTAGGACATTGGATTCCTTTTTGGAAGAGCCTGAATCAACATCAAAAAGAAGTGTATCAAACAAAATATGATTGTCCAAAGGTTTGGCAAGAATGGTTGTTGTTACGCGATAAAACGTAGTGATTATTTGTATGTAAAGGACCTGATCAAATTCGTTTTGAAAACAATACAGAGGATAAACACAAAGGTTTTAAACAGTTTTTTTATATTCGCGCCTTAAATTTTTTAGATAAAACAAAAAATGATGATGAAAACTATTAAAATTCTTTTTATTCTTATCAGTAGTGCTGCTATTGTATCTTGTAGCTCTGATGATTCCGACGCTTCTGGAACTACCTATCCTATCACTCTTAATTTTGCTAATGTTAGTGAGGACTTTACGTTCTTTCAAAATGGAGCTGAAACAGCCATTACGGATGAAGCTTTGAATAGCTATAATAGTGATACTAATATTTCACTAAGTAAAGAAGAGTTCGAAGTTGAATCTGCTAACGATTATTTTAAATTTTTAAGTGATACTGAAGTTGAAGTTTCTGAAGGTGGAGAAGTATTTACTGTGGATTATGTGTTCGAAGAAGGTTTCTTGTATTTACTAGAGGATAACGACAAATTCTTATATGGTCAAGGTGATAAAACAGCATTGGCTTATAGGTTATCCGCGTTGGTTTCGGTTAGAGAAAATGGTTCATCAGGAGCTTCTGGAGGTTATGAAGATGCGGATGATGTTGATTTTTTTCCTGCAACTTTCGAAAACTCAGTAGATTTTCATAATTACAGTACTGTAGATGAAATCCAAGGAGATAATTATTTATTGATTCACAACCTTTCAATTAACTTTCAATAATTTGATAGGAGTATAAGATCAAATAACGCGAAAGTGATTTTTTGCAAATATAAAAAGCCTCGAATTTATATGAATTCAAGGCTTTTTTTTTACGCTCATTGTAAATATTAAAAACCAGAACTACATCTAAATATATCCGAACGTATCTAATCAAGGTATACATTAAGCAAGCAATGTCGTTAAGTTTATAAAATTGAATAAAAATGTCACATTGAGCCCTTCGACAAGCCTGTCCTGAGCTTGTCGAAGCGTAGTTGGAAGATAGGTGCTTATTAGTCTTTACTTAACGAGATTGATAAAGAGGGATAAAAAAATACATGTCTAATTTTCGGTTGCTGATCGAATAGGATGATCGGTTCTTTGTATAAAAACAAAGAACCATGAATTTTAAAGACTTACATCATCAGAAAACACCTTTGCTATTAGGAAATGTTTGGGATGTGCCTAGTGCCAAAGCAGCCGAGAAACTAGGATTTCGAGCAATAGGAACTTCCAGCGCAGCTATCGCAAGTCTTTTGGGGTACCAAGATGGAGAAGAAATGGATTTCTCTGAACTTCTGTATTTTGTAAAACGAATTGCTGCAAATACTCAGCTACCATTATCTGTGGATCTGGAATCTGGTTATAGTCGTGATCCAAAAATTATTACAAAACATATCAAAGCACTTGTAGATATAGGCGTGGTAGGCATCAATATAGAAGATAGTATTGTTGATAATAAAAGAATACTACTAGATGCAGCAGAGTTTACCAATACACTCACGGCAGTAAACAACTTACTATCAAAAGGAAGCATCGATGTTTTTATAAATGTACGAACGGATGTTTTTTTATTGGGAGATCCAAACCCAATAGCAGCCACCAAAAAAAGAATCCACTTATATGAACAAGCAGGTGCTGATGGAATTTTCACTCCAGGCATAGAAAACGAATCGGATATCAGAGAAATTGTAACTTGTACGCAGTTACCGATCAATGTGATGTGTATGCCCGATCTTCTGGATTTTAATACCTTATCAAAGCTTGGAGTACAACGAATTAGTATGGGCAATTTTCTGTTTGATAAGATGTATAGTCAGTTAGAAAGCATTACCAAAAAGATCGTAGACCAACAATCATTTCAATCTATTTTTTAAGATGTTGATTACAGAAAACAAAACAATAGAAAGATATTACAAGGCATTGCTGGAACGCAAAGAAAACTTTGTAGGGATCTTTTTTGTGGGTGTAAAAACAACTTCTGTTTTTTGTATCGCTACATGCAGAGCCAGAAAACCAAAATTAAAGAACGTAGAGTTCTACACTACGTTTAAAGAAGCGCTGGATAATGGATACCGACCATGTAAGATTTGTAAGCCCACCGAAAATGCTAATGAAGCACCAGAATCCGTAGAAAAAGCAATTACGCTGGTCAAGCAAAATCCAAAGGAGAAAATCACAGATGATCAATTACGAAAACTAGCAATTAGTCCAGAAGTAGTTAGAAGATGGTTTAAGAAAAACTACGGAATGACGTTTCAGGCGTATCAGCGGATGTACCGAATTAATAATGCTTTTCAGGAATTAAAAAAAGGAAAAAATGCTACACATACTGCCTTTGATTCGGGGTATGAATCCTTAAGTGGTTTTGGGTATACTTTTAAGAAAGTTATAGGAGCATCTCCTCAGAAAAGTACGGGAGGGAATGTGATTTTAATTAGTCGATTGACAACGCCTTTAGGTCCAATGTTTGTATGTGCCACCGAAAAAGGGATTTGTCTGTTAGAATTTGTGGATAGGCGCATGCTAGAAACAGAATTTAAAGATTTACAAACACGATTACAAGCACAGATCATAGCAGGAGAAAATGAACACATCAAGCAAACTAAAAAGGAGATCACCGAATATTTTGAAGGGAAAAGAAAGGTTTTTGAGGTTGCTTTAGAAACACCGGGAACAGATTTTCAGAATACCGTTTGGCGTAGTTTACAACAAATCCAATATGGGCAGGTAACTACCTATCAACAGCAGGCAGAAAAAATAAAGAATCCAAAAGCAATCAGGGCAGTAGCTTCTGCAAATGGCTATAATAGAATTTCGATTATAATTCCCTGTCACAGAGTCATAGGAAAAGATGGAAGTATGACCGGATATGGCGGTGGTATCGAACGAAAGCAATGGTTGTTAACACACGAACGTGAGAATATGTAATTGTTTAGTTAAAACCTTCTTTATTTTTAAGTGTATCATCGGTATCTTTCTTATTTTGTGAGCAAAGACATTTTAGATGAATCGCAAAAGTATCATTATGAAATATTATATATTTTTCCTGTTATCGATTGTTGTCAATAGTGCATTTAGTCAAGTTGGAAATAATGCATTGATATCTCTAGAGCGTCATTCCTTTTCTTCGAAGATTTTAAAAGAAGAGCGAAGTTTTCAGGTGTATTTGCCACCTAGTTATTTTTATAGTGATGAAGGTAACTTTCCGGTATTGTATCTTATGGACGGAGATTATAATTTTTATCACGATACTGGACTCATTGAATTTTTGTCTTCCGTAGCAGGTAAAATTCCAGAAATTATTGTCGTAGGGATTTCAGATAAAGGCAGTACTAAGTATAGGGAATATTGTCGGCCTAATGCAGAAGGATCAGAAGGAGGAAGTGCAAATATATTTATGTCTTTTTTAGAAGAAGAATTAAAACCATTGGTTAATAAAAAATACAGAACATCGGCTTATGATATTTTAATAGGTCATTCTATGGGCGGTTTATTTGTAACGAATCATTATCTAGAAAAACCAACTGCATTTGATAGTTTTATTGCAATTGATCCTTCGCTATGGTGGAAAGACTATGCGCTTACCAAAAAAGCGGACACGATTTTTAAAGATCAAAAAGAGCTAAGTGCTAATTTGTTTATATCATTGGCTAATACACAAGGTATGGGCGTTAGAGGATTTGTTGGTGTGTTAGACACGTATTTTCCATATGATCCTAAGTGGAGTTTTACACATTATAAGGGTGAGAATCATGGATCTGTGCATATGATCGCGATTAAAGAAGCTTTATTAGAATTATTTGAAGATTGGGAAGTGAGTCGAGAGAAGTTCTACACTTTTGCATCTTCAAAAGATTTGATAGATCATTACAAGAAACTAAATACTAAGTTTGCTACTCAGTTTTCGTTACCTGCGTATAATTTTGGACTATTATAGCAAAAACTTAACAGAAGATATTGCCTTGCTGGAATCTGAAATAGCAACTCATTTTCCTAATTCTGTGGATGAGTTTTATAATGTTTTAGGACGTTATCATCTCGATGCTAAAAAGTATGAGGAAGCAGAAAAGACTTATAAGAAGTGCTTAGTAAAACGACCGAATTCATTTCGTGCTCATGATGGTTTATCAAAAGTACATACCGCCAGAAAAGAATTTAAAAAAGCAGCCGAGTCAAGTCGCCAAGCTATAGTGTATGCTAAAGAGGTAAAGGCAAGACAATGGCAATTAAATGAACTACAATCTAATCTAGACCATATTCTTGAGCTTTCTAAAAAGTAAAAGTGGACAAGGGTTTAGTACTATAACTGGCATTCGTTTATTAAAGTTTTTAAACTAGCTTGGTACGACGCTATGTTTAAACTAAATTATGGTATTCGGGCTGTAGCTTTAAAGAAAGTATAGCAAAAAGTTCCTGCTTGTGCTGTTTTATAAAGATCACGGATACCGTCTTCTATTTCTGACTTAGATATTATTTTTTTAAGTAGTGCTTCTTCTTTTATTCCTTGGATCATTGCGGTAAAGGTGTTTTTGATAAAACCTTCTACCATCTCGGGCTTTGATGCGTCTACATAAACTTGTCTGGGATTAACATGTATATCAATAAATTCAGAATCAGATAGTAACGGAAAAAGCTGCCGTCCTATATTGGCGTTTCCTTCATTTTGTTTTTGTAAATCGACCTGCGCCTGAATGGCTTTTTTTGCTGCATTACTATCAGGATAAAAGAAAGTAGAACCGTGATCACCTTCAATTATGGTAATAGTCCCCTGTTTTTTAAGGACTCGTTTTAACTCTTGTAGTGCCAGATGAGGTTCTGCTATATGTTCTAAAACAAAGCACACAAAGACGTGATCAAATGATTCGTCGTCAAATGGTAAATCAAAAATATTTTCTTGTTGAAATACAACATTTTCAATTCCCAAAGAGGTAATTGTTTCTTGCGCTTGTTTTAATGATTTTTCGGATAAATCAATAGAAACAAAATTACAAGTAGCGTTTTTGGAACTAATGATCTTGGTTTGTGCGCCTACTCCGCATCCCGCTTCCAGAATCAAGGATCCATCTTCCCAGATTGTATCCCAATGTAATAAATCAGAAATTGTCCTTGCTTGATTATTCAATCGTATCGATTCTTCATCAGAATATCCGTGAACATATGTTTTTAATTGTTGTTGATTGATTTGTGAAATACGATTTTCAAGATGATCAAATTGCTCTAAAATTTCTCTTCCGGCATCTCTAAATTCTTTTCCAGCTGGTGTAAAATGTAATTTATTATTAATACGATGAAAAATCTGAACACCGAGATTAGACTCTAGTTCTTTTAGCTGGTGGCTCAATGCAGATTGCGTTAAACACAACTCATCTGCTGCTTTACTCAGAGAACCAACCTTGGCAACCATATCTACTAATTTCAAATGTCGTACTTCAATCATATCATATACCTTTACTATCAAAAGTAGGTGATATCTAGGCTAATCAACAAACTGTTAGTGTGAAAAAAAGTAATACCTATGTTGAATTTAATTGATAGCCTTTATTCTTTTCCAAAGCTTACTTACATTTTCTTATGGTATCAATAGAAAGACAGGAATATAAACTGTTATATTCCTGTCTTTTCGGATAATTTATCCTAATTACTAATCACTTTTTCTGTTTTAATTAGTCTATTGTTTGAGTTCAATAACCTAAGAAAATAAACACCTTTAGGCAAGCTCGTAGAAAAATGTATACTGTTAGAGGAGTTATCTATGAGTTGATTAGAAACTTCTCTACCATACATATCTATAAGTTGTACGCTGGTGATTTCTGTATTGTTTTTTGATAATTGAACTGTAAGACTAGTGGTAAAAGGGTTCGGATATATTGAGATATTAGGATCCTCTTGATATCCAATTCTATTAGATAAACTCTGGCTACTGCCAGCACAAATTACCCTAAATTCATTTATTGACGACCAATTTCCGGAATATCCAGATGCACCTGTAACGGTTAGTTTTACATACCTAACGGTTTGTGTAGAAAAACTTCTGGTAATTACGGAACCGCCAGATGTATTATTAGAGGCATCGGTTAGTATAGAGAATCCCGAAGTGGCAGAAGTACTGGAGCCTTCTACAACAAACTGATAGGCTCTATTGTTATATGGGTATACTTCGATCTCGCTGATAGCATATTCTTCTCCCAGGTCTATTACAGCGTTTTGAGGGAACCCTTCTGCGGACCATCTGTTATCGGTATTGTCGTCGATAATATTGCTCGCCGGATTTGCTGTTTGTTGATTACTATAAGAAGAAATATTCGCATTTAATGATAGATTACTTCCTGCGGTACAATTAGGAATATCAATAGCGTTACCAAAGACTCTAAATTCGAGGATGCTAATCCAAGGTCCAGAATAGCCAAATGCACCTGATACTGTTACTCTAACATAACGAGCATTTACCGAAGAAAAAGAATCAGTTACAGGAGCCGAAACTGTTCCTGGAGTTGAGCTATTGCTTCTATCAACTATTTCTGTATAGGTTCCGTTAGCGCTAGTAGCAGTTTCAATAATATATTGGTATGCTCTGTCTTGGTGAAAAACAAATTCGGTTTTATTAATACTAAAACTTTCTCCAAGATCTACAGTAAATGACTGAGGAAAACCATTTACCGACCAGCGAGAATTAGTGGATCCATCGACTAAATTGTCTGCAATATTGTTGCCATCTGGTGTTCCTGTAGCGGTTACCGGTTTGTTTAAAGCAAGATTATCACCAGTAGTAGGAGTGATTACAGTTATAGTGGCGGTATCAGTGAATCCTCCATCTTCTGCGGTTACTGTAATAATGGCTTCACCCGTACTGATGGCGTTGATAACTCCGTTAGAATTGATAGTCGCAACAGAAGGGTTATTACTATTGTATGTGGTGTTTTGATTGGTTGCATTGTTAGGCGATATCGTGGCTGTCAATTGTTGTGTGTTTCCGATTTCTATAATAGAACTACTCGGAGAAATAGCTACCCCGGTTACAGATACTGTTCCTGCAACACCTAACTGAGTTATGGTAATTGTTCTGGTTAAATTTCCACCGCTAACCGTTACAGTGCCCGTTCTGGTACTACTTTCTGAATTGGTAGTAACTGATATAGTAGCATTTCCATTATTTACTCCAGATGTAGGACTTACAGTAATCCAAGAACTATTATCGGATATTGTCCAATTTACATTGGATGCTATAGTAAGTGTCTGACTTCCGGCAGTAGCTGCAAAATCATTGATTGCAGATAGTGTTAGTACATCTGTTGGAGGAGTATTACTACAAGAATTCAAAGAATTTCCGGTAGAATTAACAAAACAAGCGCCAACGCTTACCGCTACATCGCTATCGGTGAAAGGAGGTTGAGATATGTTTGATCCCGCATTGGTTCCAGAAATACTAAAAATTTCACCATTGTTACTCGCTGATAAACTTGTAGAAGAGAACCCATTTACTGATGCTCCTAAGTTTGTGTTATTATATACATTTCCTGAATAGGATAAGGTGGAGCCAATAGATGAAAAATCACCATTATCATCTTCTGTAATAACATCTGTAATATTAGATGAATTACTCGAGAAGAAAATAACATTGTTATTAACGTCACCGGTGTTTCTGTTAGTACCTTTATCTCCATTAAAAAATAAAGGGGCATTGGTATTTACAATAGTGTTGTTAGCAACAGTAATATCTTCAGATTTTTGATAACCATTAGATACATTTGTAGCGTTACAATCATCCTGTGAATTGGTAGAACCTCCCATAAATGTAATTCCGTTATTCCATTTTGCTTGATCAATAACGGTAATACAATCCTGAATGTAATTGTTAGTTATCGTATGGTCACTATCTACTATTCGGATTCCTCCGGTTCCATCAACATTTTCTCCTAAGAAGTAATTGCCCTGTACAGTAGCACCAGAACCGTGACGCAAGGTTAGTGATCCTCTACATCTTCTAAAAGTGTTATTTTGATAGGTGTTGTTATCACTTTTGTTTGTTATAATCTCATTTTCACCGTCTGCCTCGACAAAATAGTTGTTGCTTACTGTTGTTCTGCAATCTACATTTTGGAATTCACTAGTTCCTACACGAATCGTTTCACTATCGCCAGAGTTTGATAATGAAGGATCCATTTTTTCATATTTATAAAAATAATTATTGCTTATGGTATGGCCGACAATGTCGCAGCGATTAACTTCTGCATTGTATTCTAATTCTACTAATACTAGGGCTCCTGCTGTAGATTTATTTAGAAAAGAACAATTTAAAACACTGTTATTATTCCCATATAATACGATCCATCTATGCTTAACGATAGCTCCATCTTGTTCAGCTTCTGCAGCATCACCAGGTTCAACACCTAAACCATCAATTACACAATTTCGAATTGTAGAATTTTGGGCATACGTAGTTCCATTTCTGAATTGGATAAAATTACTAGCTCCATAGCCGCCTTTCCAGTGAAAACCTTCGACTATAAGATAGTTTCCGGCAATATTCATTTGTAGTCCATTATTAAAAATAACTCCACCAGGTGTTTCAGCTTTTAAAGTAATAGGGTTGGATGCAGTTCCATTAGCTCTGAATGTAAGTCTTTCATCACTATTATACGTTCCATTTTCCCAAATGACAACATCCCCCGGAGATAGGTTTAAGTTGTTAAATTCATTTATTGAATTAATTGTGTAGTCAGTAGCAAAAACCTGACTAGAAAAGAGAAAAATAAAGAAGAATAGTGCTTTTAGACCTCTTTTTTTTAGAAGATTTTTGAGTGGCAAATCATCGGGATCGTGTTCTTTTTGTTTTTTTACAGACCAAAATGTGTGAAGATTTTTCATATAAAATGTGTTAAATAGTTTAGTTACAAAATGAGTTAGCCCTAGTGTTGGTTTGATTCTGATGTTTAGGTTCTAAAAACTAGTATGATTTTTTATTAGATACGTAAATATGTTAGTTTCTAGTAATGATAAATTAAATTGGTTGACCAATTTAATGTTTTTTGATGATATACAAATATTTTATGTTTATAAATGTTATCATTACATTGATTTTGTTAATTAATTATGAAAATATTAACTATATGTTTGTGGGTATATATTTTTAAAGAGTTTGAGGATTTGTGTAACACTATATGGATCTTTATAATCTACACTTCACTAGTAAGATTATATAGATAATAAGTTAGCTATCTAACAAATTGATTTTTTTTATAACATTATATTTCATTCACCAATTTAAATAACCAATTTATATGAAAAATCTAATTAACTCCTCCGTCTTCTTAGTACATAATACGTATTGCTATTTTAATCTCCATTGAAATTATTTTAGATAGTTAAGTGCGCCATTTTTTTATCTTTTTATGGAATCCTCTAAAAAAGTGATTTAGAATTATATTTAGTTTAACCTGAACTCAGTATAGTTTTAGTCATCTATTGGACCAATGTCATGGCATAGAATATATACCGTTCCTTTTTTATTCTTTTTTTCAAATTGCAGTCAATCTTTTATTCGTCTGATATTGAAAATACGAAGCGTGAAAAAAATCAACGTGATATACAAACACTTAATCAATTCTATACAGTACCGTTAACCACGTTTATTTTTTATTAATTCATAACACAAATATCATGACTCTAAAAAAAACCATTTTTATTGCAAGTATTCTATTCGCGTCTTTAAGTATTTATAGTGTAAAAGGACAAAATACTATCGGAGGACACTTTGGCTTTGTACAACCTATAATAACTATTCAGGATGGAGAGGTCTCTGATGGATTTGATCCATACACCATCGGATTTCCAATAGGGGTAACAATCCGGAAAAGTGAAAAATTTGCTTTTGATGTAGAACTCGTACCATTTATAAGTTCTAATAAGAATGCTAACGGAGATAATGTTAGTTCTGTAAGTGAGTTGCTAATACATCCGGGTTTACTCTGGGGTATCGGTAATAAACTTACGTTTGGAAATAGGATTGCTTATGAAACCAGGAGCGGGAGGTATGGTATCACTCCATTATTAAATAGAGGATTCCTTATAGGAAAAACCAATGTTTTTGCAGAACTAGTATTACCTGTAAGAGTAGGGAATGATCAGGAAATATCATTTACTGCCGCATTGCATTTTGGAATAGGTTTCTAAATAATTTAATAAAAAATGGCTATTTCCTTTATATGATTTTTATATAGGGATTTACCGTAATTATAGATAATATCTATTTGCTTATAATTTTATAAATAATATTCCCTTTTTAGTTACAAAAAAGTACTGCTATTTTTAAAAATCGGTACTTAAACAGTTTATTAATTAAAAAAAACACACAAATGAAAAAACCACTCTTAATAACCTTAATCTGCGTGGCATTTCTCTTAGTTGGATGCCAGCAAAATGAAGTAAAAGCAATAGCAGGAGAAGCGCCTGCAAAAGGCGAATGCCCTTTTGGCTTCACATCAGAAGGACCATCAGGAGGTCTTAATGTTAGTAATGATGGTAAAACCAATAGAGACTGGTTTCCTAATCAAATCGATCTAAGTGTGCTTCGACAACATGCGGCTAAATCAGATCCTATGGGGAATGAATTTGACTACTCAGAACAGTTTGAAAGCTTAGATTATGATGCATTAAAAAAAGATCTTACCGATTTAATGACAGATTCTCAAGACTGGTGGCCAGCAGATTATGGTCACTACGGAGGATTATTCATTCGTATGGCATGGCACAGTGCAGGTACGTATAGAACAGGAGATGGCCGTGGTGGTTCTCGGGAAGGACAACAACGTTTTGCCCCACTTAACAGCTGGCCAGATAATGGTAACTTGGATAAAGCACGTAGACTTCTTTGGCCTATTAAAAAGAAATATGGAAGCAAGATCTCATGGGCAGATTTAATGATACTTACAGGAAATGTAGCCTTCGAATCCATGGGATTTAAAACCATTGGCTTTGCAGGAGGTAGAGAAGATGTTTGGGAACCTGCAAGCAATGTGTATTGGGGTTCAGAAACCAAAATGTTAGATGATGAACGATATACTGGTGATCGAGAACTCGAAAAACCTTTAGCAGCCGTTCAGATGGGACTTATTTATGTGAATCCGGAAGGCCCTAATGGGAATCCAGATCCTGTTGCGGCAGCGATTGATATAAGAGAGACATTTGGACGCATGGGTATGAATGATGAAGAAACTGTAGCGCTTATTGCAGGTGGTCATACACTTGGTAAAACTCACGGGGCTGCGCCCGGTTCTCACTTAGGTGCTTCACCAGAAGAAGCTGAGATAGAAGAACAAGGGTTTGGTTGGAAAAATGATTACGGTACAGGAAAAGGAAAAGATGCGATTACATCAGGTTTAGAAGTAATCTGGACTGCGACACCTACGCAATGGAATAATACGTTTTTTGCTAATCTATTTAATTTTGAATGGGAGTTGACCAAAAGCCCAGCAGGAGCCCATCAATGGGAAGCAAAGGATGTAGGAGAAATATTCCCAGATGCTTTTGATTCAGAAAAAAAACATAAACCCACGATGTTAACTACGGATCTTTCCTTACGTTTTGATCCGGTTTATGAGAAGATTTCAAGAAGATTTCTAGAAAAACCAAAAGAATTTAATGCCGCTTTTGCACGTGCGTGGTTTAAACTAACGCATAGAGATATGGGACCGAGTACGACATATCTTGGACCTGAAATTCCTAAAGAAGAATTTATCTGGCAAGATCCAATTCCAGCGGTTAATCATAAATTAGTGAATGCAAAAGATATTGCTGATTTAAAATCAAGTATCCTAAATTCGGGTTTAACGAATAGTGAATTGATCTCTACAGCATGGGCTTCTGCATCTACCTATCGCAACTCAGATAGAAGGGGTGGCGCTAATGGTGCACGTATCCGATTAGAGCCTCAGAGAAACTGGCAAGTCAATAATCCTAAACAATTGAATAAAGTATTAACCGCTTTAGAAAAGATTCAAAGTGATTTTAATGCAAAAGGTAAAAAAGTATCAATCGCTGATCTGATTGTTTTGGGAGGATCTACAGCTGTAGAAGAAGCTGCTAAAAAGGCCGGATATCCTATCGAAGTTCCTTTTACTCCAGGGCGTATGGATGCTACACAAGAGCAAACTGATGTAAAATCTATGGCATTATTAGAACCCATGGCAGATGGATTCAGAAATTATCTAAAAACAAAATATACACTAACAATCGAAGAATTGCTGGTAGATAAAGCTCAGTTATTAACCTTAACTGTTCCCGAAATGACAGTTCTTCTGGGAGGTATGCGCGTTTTAAATACAAATCACGATAACTCTAAACATGGTGTTTTTACCAAAAACCCAGGAACGCTGACGAATGATTTCTTTGTCAATCTTTTGGATATGAGCACAGAATGGAAAGCTGTCTCTGATGCGAAGGAAAAATATGAAGGAAGAGATAGAGCAACAAAAGAGGTTAAGTGGACAGCTACACGTGCTGATCTTATTTTTGGTTCAAATTCAGAATTGAGAGCATTGGCTGAGGTATATGCTGGGGATGATGCTCGAGAGAAGTTCGTAAAAGACTTTGTGAATGCTTGGAATAAGGTTATGAAACTTGATCGTTTCGATCTATAGTAAACTGGATATAACATAAAATTTTACCGATGAACCCCGCTTAATTATTAAAACTAAGCGGGGTTCTTTTTATAGAATTCATTTAGAGTTTTTTAACCTTAGTACAGATGCTCTATTGTAAAGATTTGGGCGTGACCTCAAGGGTATATTTTGTAGTTTATCGTGAGCGAAGTCATAGAACTATAATTCCTCGTGCTTTTTGGCCTCGGTGGAAAAGGCTATGAGATTTTCACTGCAATCCATCATGCAAAAAAGGAAATTTTTCGTAGACTTTTTCTTTGAATTTTAGATAATCAATGTTTCACTGCTTTTTACTTTGTTGTAAATTAATAATCTTAAAAAAAAAGGTATCCCTAATTCTATGATAGTGTTACGTGAAATAATATCATTAACTATTGAATTAGAAAGTGTATAGTATTAGATTTGTGGTTAATAAAAAAAAATAATAGTATAGATGAAATACGCCGTATTCACTTTTATAATCGTTCTTTTTGTTTCTTGTAATGCAGGTCAAGTAAAAGCGGATCTTAGAGCAGAGAACGAGAAAGAGATTATAAAATATATAGAGGATAATGGTCTGATCGCAGGAAAAAGTGATACAGGTTTACATTTTGTTATTCGTGAGCCAGGAACCGGAATCAGGCCCAGAAGATCAGATAAGGTTACTGTGGCATATAAAGGATATTTTACAAACGGTGCGGTGTTTGATAAAAGTGATGCAAACGGTATTTCTTTTGATTTACAAGAGGTAATAAAAGGCTGGAGAGAAGGGATTAGATATTTGAAAGAAGGTGGTAGCGGTACACTATTGATACCTGCACATTTGGGATATGGTCGCAGATCTGTAGGGCCGATTCCGGCAGGTTCTGTATTACTATTTGATATTACATTGATTTCGGTGAATTAAGAATCTTTAAATAGAACTAATGTAAAATTATGAAAGTAATCGGAATAGAAATAGATAAAAAAAGAGCAATATGCGTGGTATTATCTAAAGATCCGCAAGGTGAATATATCAACCTTACTGGTAAGATCAAGTATATTGAAATTAAAGATGATCAGAGCAATCAGGATATTCAAGCTTTTCTAAAAGAGATTCGTGCTTTTTTTGATGCTATAGAGCCAGCGCATGTTGCTATTATTAGTAGACAAACTAAAGGGAAGTTTGCAGCGGCAGCTGTTTCCTTTAAATTAGAAGCATTGATACAATGTTATTCAAATACAGAAATGAGTTTTGTCTCTAAACAAACTTTGACTGCTTATTATAAAAAGAATGTACTCCCTGTAACATTTGATAATGCTTATCAGGAAAATGCTACTAGATTGGCGGCTTATTTATTAAAGGGATAGTTTTTAGATGTTCTGAAATAGGAAAAATTCCATTATAGAAGGAAAAATTCCAAATATCAATTATTTCTTTTAAATTTGTACCTCAAAAAAAATGTAATGTCAGAAAAATTATATGCTGTTATTGATGTAGAAACCACCGGTAAAGGCATTAAAGGGAATCGCATTACGGAAATTTGTATTGTATTGTTACAAGGCAGTACGGTTATAGATAAATTCACTTCTCTGGTAAATCCCGAATGTCATATTCCACCTTTTATTACGGGTCTTACAGGGATTGATAATGATATGGTACGAAATGCACCTAGGTTTCACGAAATAGCAGAACGTGTTGTACAGATGACTACAGGAGCCATCTTTGTGGCGCATAATGTAACTTTTGATTATAATGTGGTTAGAGGAGAGTTTAAAAACCTCGGGTATTCATTTGTTCGAAAGAAACTTTGTACCGTTCGCTTATCCAGAAAATTAATACCGGGTATGTTTTCATATAGCTTAGGAAAATTATGCTCTTCTCTTAATATTCCTTTAGAAGATCGACATAGAGCAGAAGGCGATACGGATGCGACTGTGATTCTTTTTCAACGAATTCTAAGTCTTGATCCTGAGTTTTTGGTCATTAATAAATTCTTAAATGCACGCTCTAAGGAAGCTACATTACCACCACATCTTAAAGCTGAAAATATAGATACACTCCCAGAAGAAACTGGTATTTACTTATTTAAAGATCAAAAGGGAAAAGTAATATATGCCGGTAAAGCGAAAAACATTAAACAGCGGGTGATTAGTCATTTTTATGATAAAAAGAATAAAGAATATGCACTGGGTCAGGCTACATATACGATAGATTATGAGGTAACGGGTAATGAATTAGTTGCTCTATTACTAGAATCAGAAAAAATCCAAAAACATTATCCGAAGTTTAACAAAGCTCAGAAAAGACCAGTAGCTCCTTATTGTATTATGTTTTACACGAATAGAAAAGGAGTGGTCCAATTGGCAATTGATAGATCGCATTCTATAGATCATTCGGTAGAAATATTTTATAGCAGGGCAGAAGCAGTAGAAAAACTTGAACAACTTTGTGAAGATCATCAATTATGCCCACGATATTGTAGTTTACAGAGTACGACAGAAAAATGTTCTCATTATAAGATTAAGAATTGCAAAGGTATTTGCATAGGAGAAGAATCTGTTGCCTTGTATAATATGAGAGTCCAAAAAGCTTTATCTTCTTTACGAAGAGATCAAAAGAGTTATTTTATCAAAGAAAAAGGTAGAACATTTAATGAGCAAAGCTTCGTAATGATCCAAGATGGTGTTTATAAAGGTTTTGGATATATACAGGAAGATGAACAAATTACTAAGATAGAAGACTTCGATAATTTCTTGAATCTTCAGAAACACACCTATCACACTACCAAAATAATCAAAAGCTATCTACGTAAAAATGGAGATAGGAATATCGTTGCAATATAAATACTCTTAATACCTTTTTAGAAACTATAACAAAACAATAAGACCAATGGAGTAAGTAATTTAGTATTTTAACGACACCATGGTTTTAACTAATTATTTGTTTTTTATGAAAAGTATTATTACCTCAGTAATTGTATTTCTGACTGTATCTATATATGGTCAAAAAACTATTGATTTTACTTCCGAAGATGGATTGACGATAACGGCCGATGTGTATGAAGCTAAAGACAGTAATCAGTTTATCATTCTTTTTCATCAGGCGGGATGGAGTCGTGGAGAATATCTAGAGATTGCTCCAAAACTTACCGAATTAGGATATCATTGTATGGCAGTTGATCAGCGATCTGGAGGTTCCGTAAATGATATAACAAATAAAACGAATGCTGCGGCTAAAACAGAAGGCAAGCAAACTGAATTTAAAGATGCTTATCAAGATGTGGAATCTGCTATTGCATATGTGAAAAAGACATATAAGCCTGAGAAAATTATTATTTGGGGAAGCTCTTATTCCTCTTCGTTAGTCTTAAAATATGCAGGAGATCATCCAGATGTTGTGAACGGAGTATTGTCGTTTTCTCCTGGGGAATATTTTGGCGAAAAGAATTATATTACTAGCAGTGCTGCTAACATTAAGATTCCGGTATTTATTACTTCTGCACAAAACGAAAAAAAGAGTTGGTCGGGAATCTATGACGCAATTACGTCGGATAAAAAGCAATTTTTTCTTCCGGAAACAAAAGGAAATCATGGATCAAGAGCGCTTTGGGAGAAATTCTCTGATAATGAAAGTTATTGGGAAGCAGTAAAGAGTTTTTTAATTAAAATATAAGTTTATTATTTACTTATATTTAATTGAAGCGTTGAACTAAGCAGTTGAATGTGATTTACGATCATCTAAATAAAGATTATAAAATATTTTTCAGCTGTGTTTTAATTCTTTCTTAATGATTTTACGTGAAAAATGAAAAATTAAATCTAGGCATTTCATGGAATCAAGCTAAGATTTAGTGCGAACCCATACCTTTTTATAAACATAGAAATAAACAAGATTATAAAAGAGGTGATGTATTAAAGGGAGATAAAAATACGAGGTGGGTTATAAAAAATGAGGTGTAAAAGGAGGATCCTTACTAATTTTTGTAAGTTTCGTAAATTTTTTAATTGTGTCGTATACTAAATTACGGATTAAAGAGTTGGTTTTAAAAAACTAACTAACGCAACACACACAAATGTATTATGAAAACCAAGATTTTATTTTTTCTGCTGTTTATAGCCACAGCGTACAATTACGCGCAACCACCTGCCCCAGCAACAGGATACCGATGGGTTCTCTGGGATCAGTATTCTGATGAGTTTGATGGAAACTCTTTGGATCGATCTAAATGGAGGGATTATTTTCAGGGATGGAATGGTAGAGCACCTGCAAAATTCGATCCGTCTACAATTTCGGTTCGAAATGGTGATTTACAAATTAGAAACAAGAAATTAGAAGTACCAGAAGGACAGTATACCATGGCAGGAGGAGCAGTTCAATCTATAGAGAAAACCGCTCATTTTGGATATTATGAATGTAAATTTAAAGCATCTAGAATAGCCATGTCTACCACTTTTTGGATGTCTAATCCTAAGAAACCTATTTTAGGACCCACAAACTTAACAGGTGATTGTGCAAATGATAAATGGAGTCAGGAACTTGATATCTGCGAAAGTATTGGTGGAGTTTTTAATGGGGGTTCTAAGTTTAGAACACAGATGAATTTTAACACGCATTATCGATACATAGACTGTAATGGTGCTCCAGAAGTTTTTTATTCTGCAGGGAATAATGCGGTAGAAGGCAACGGGCAGGATGCAGATGCGGATTTAATTGGTAGTGAGTCTTGGGAGGATTATCATACGTATGGATGCTATTGGAAAGACAATAAAACTTTTGACTTTTATGTAGACGATAAATTCGCAGGAACAGTTATAGGAAGAACAGATGTTGTAGATGAGCCATTTACGGAACCTATGGGAATTAATATGGTAACCGAGACTTACAATTGGGCAACACCATATCCTAATGATGATCAATTGGCTGATAATGCAATTAATACTTCTTATTATGATTGGATACGTTCGTATAGATTACTGCCCATCTTAGAACCAGAATTTTCAGGAAATGGAGACGTGCAGATTCCTAATGGTGATTTTGAAACAGGAAACCTGAGTGGTTGGACTGGCTGGGGTGGTACTATAAGAGATATAACAGCTACAAATGCGTATGAAGGAGGTTTTGCAGGTCATATCAAAGGAGCCGGAGCACACGAAAAAGAGGTTTCTCTTAGGCCAAATACACAATACGTGTTATCCGCTTATATAAAAGTAGCCAGCGGGAATATCATATTTGGAATTAAAGAAAATACTGCAAATGCGCAGGCTATAGCAAGTACTACATTAAATAATACTGAGTATCAGAAAGTAGAACTAAGTTTTACGACAGGTTCAGAAACAAATCTGAAACTCTTCCTGTTTGCGCAACAAGCTACAGATGAGGGTTTTGGGGATAATTTCGAAATTACCAGCTTAGGTGGTGATAATAGACCAACAAAGCCGGCAATCTTTACAGAAGAGTTTAGCTTTGTAAATGATCCAGTTTTAAATGCTCAAGGAAATCAATTAAACTTATCCTATACATATAAAGCAAATATAGATCGAGAACTACAAATTCATATATATAATAGTGCCAGTGTAGAAGTGTTTACCCAAAAAATGGATGCTCTAGAAGGATATGGTGTTAATGATTTAAATATTGATATTGGTAGTGATTTGCCAGCAGATAATTATGCAATTGTTGTGGATTTGAGACCTATTGACGGTGCTGATTCAGAAATTATTGATTCAGATGCTACTGATAATGCAGTATTGTCGGTAACTGATTTAGAAGAAGATGTGTTTTCTGTGGAATTATACCCAAATCCAGCTAGCTCTGTGGTGTATTTTAACACAGAAAAGAG
Source organism: Aquimarina sp. BL5 (assembly GCF_003443675.1). Classification (NCBI taxonomy): domain Bacteria; kingdom Pseudomonadati; phylum Bacteroidota; class Flavobacteriia; order Flavobacteriales; family Flavobacteriaceae; genus Aquimarina; species Aquimarina sp. BL5. The sequence continues at coordinate 4,648,792 of NZ_CP031963.1, forward strand.
TGCTGAGGTTACTTCTGTAGATATCTATGATATGTTAGGTAAAAAGCAATTGAGCACAAGTATAAAAGAAAATGAAAAAGAGTTAGATATTAGTACATTAACTAAGGGAGTGTATTTTGTTACTTTCCGAATAGGTAAAACGAAATCCACTGTTAAGATGCTTGTAGAGTAATGAAAGCATATCTTTTTAATGTATAGATATTAGAAAAGGCTGATGTTATAAAACACCAGCCTTTTTTAGTATGTATTTGATTTGTAATAAGAAAAACTATACCTCTTCCATATATTCCTCAATAGGAGCACAGGTACAAATAAGATTTCTATCTCCATAAGCATCATCTACACGTCTTACTGTTGGCCAGAATTTGTTATCTGCTACATATGATAATGGATACGCAGCTTGTTCTCTGCTATAAGGAAAATCCCAAGAGTTTGCTGTTAACATAGCCAAGGTGTGTGGCGCATTTTTCATTACATTATCAGGGTTATCGGCCGTCGCTTCTGCAATTTCCTGACGGATACTAATCATAGCATCACAAAAACGATCTAGTTCTGCTTTACTTTCACTTTCTGTTGGTTCAATCATAATTGTTCCTGCAACAGGGAAAGAAACCGTAGGCGCGTGAAATCCGTAGTCCATTAATCGCTTAGCGATATCTGTTACTTCGATTCCATTTGCTTTAAACGGGCGACAATCTATAATCATTTCGTGAGCAGCACGATCGCGTTCTCCAGAATATAAGGTACTGTAATGTCCATCTAGTCGCTCCTTGATATAATTAGCGTTCAGGATAGCATATTCTGTAGATTCTCTAAGACCTTCTTCGCCTAACATGGTAATGTATCCATAAGATATCAAGCACGCTAATGCTGATCCCCAAGGTGCCGCAGAAATAGCAGTAATTGCTTGATCTCCTCCTGTAGTAATAACAGGGTTGCCAGGTAAAAAAGGCACCAGTTGTTTTGCAACACAGATAGGTCCTACACCTGGTCCTCCACCTCCGTGAGGAATAGCAAATGTTTTATGAAGATTTAAGTGACATACATCTGCGCCAATAGCTCCCGGATGTGTTAATCCTACTTGAGCGTTCATATTAGCGCCATCCATATATACTTGTCCACCGTTATCGTGGATGATTTTAGTAATCTCTTTAATTGCGGATTCGTAAACTCCGTGAGTAGAAGGGTACGTTACCATTAATGCAGAAAGATTGTCTTTGTATTTTTCTGCTTTTTCTTTTAGATCTTCTACATCTATATTTCCTTCTTCGGTAGCTTTTGTTACTACTACTTTCATTCCAGCCATCACTGCTGATGCAGGGTTGGTACCATGAGCAGAAGAAGGGATTAGACAAATGTTTCTGTGATGATCTCCTCTAGATTCGTGATATGCACGAATGACCATTAAGCCAGCAAATTCTCCCTGCGCTCCTGAGTTAGGTTGTAGAGAAGTTCCCGAGAAACCTGTGATTTCCGTTAGTTGATCTTCTAGCTTGTTTAGTACTTCCTGATATCCTTGTGCCTGTTCTATAGGAACTAATGGATGAATATTTCCCCATTGTGGATTACTTAAGGGTAGCATTTCTGATGCAGCATTAAGCTTCATTGTACAAGAACCTAACGGAATCATGGAATGATTTAAAGAAAGGTCTTTGCGTTCCAGCTTTTTGATATAACGCATCAATTCTGTTTCAGAATGATAGGTGTTAAATACTTCATTCGTTAAGAATTCAGTATTTCGTTTTATTGTATCCGGAATAGTTACCGAATTATTATTTATACTTATTTCTATACTTTCTTTTCCGGCTGCTTTTGCAAAAATCGATACAATAGTATTTAAATCTTTAATTGTTGTAGCTTCATTTAAAGAGATAGATACTGTTTCAGTATCTGGATAGTAGAAATTTACCTGTTGCGCTTCAGCTATTTCTTTAATTTTGCTTGAATCAGCTTTAATTCGAATCGTGTCAAAGAACACTGTATTTAATTGTTGGTATCCTAATGATTCGATAGCATTGGCTAGCTCAGTTGCTGAGGTATTTACTTTATTCGCGATGTATTGTAACCCATCCTTACCGTGATATACAGCATACATTCCTGCCATAACCGCCAGTAATACCTGAGCCGTACAGATGTTAGAAGTTGCTTTATCTCTTTTAATATGTTGCTCACGGGTTTGTAGTGCCATACGTAAGGCACGATTCCCATTCATATCTTGAGTAACTCCAATGATTCTACCAGGAATATTTCTTTTGTATTCCTCTCTGGTTGCAAAATATGCTGCGTGAGGTCCTCCATATCCTAATGGAATTCCAAATCGTTGTGTAGTACCTACTACTACATCTGCATCAAAACTACCAGGAGACTTAAGTGATACAAGACTAAGAATATCAGCAGCGACTGCTACCTTAATTTCTGACTGATGTGCATTTTCTACAAAAGCTGCATAATCAAATACTTGACCGGATACACCTGGATATTGTAAAATTGCACCATAAAAGCCTGTCGAAAAATCAAATTTTGTATGATCACCTATTACCAGTTCAATACCTAATGGAATTGCTCGGGTTTTTAATAAAGAAAGTGTTTGCGGTAGTATTTCTTCCGAAACGAAAAACTTATGAATATTTTCTTTTTTCTGCGCTCTGGATCTAACTGCAAATAGCATGGTCATTGCTTCTGCGGCTGCAGTGCTTTCATCAAGCAAAGAGGCATTGGCTAATTCCATTCCAGTAAGATCACAAACCATAGTTTGATAATTTAACAATGCTTCTAATCTACCTTGAGCAATTTCAGCCTGATATGGTGTGTAGGCGGTATACCATCCTGGATTTTCTAAGATGTTACGTTGTATTACTGCTGGCAAACTTGCTTCGTGATATCCTAAACCAATGTAGGTTTTAAACACTTTATTTTTAGCAGCTAACTGCTGGATATGAGCAGAATACTCTTGCTCGCTCATGGCCTCGTCAAGTTTTAGCGGGGCTTTTAGTAGAATGTCATCAGGGACAGTTTCGTGGATAAGTTGATCCATAGAATCAGCCTTGATTGTATTCAGCATATTATCTAGGTCCTTTTCTGAAGGACCAATATGACGCAGTTTAAATGAGTCAGTTTTCATAGCAAAAAAACAGTTGAGATTGAAAGCGCAAAAGTACATATTTAATCCCTAAAATTTTCACAATAAATTAACCTAACCCTACCAAGTTTTTAACCAATTTACACTGTTATTAACAGATTCCCCTAAATTAGCAGTGTGAAAACCCTAAAAAGTATATTTAGTTTTTATGTAAATAGTAGTATCCATGTGGCACTAGCTGTGACATCCTTAGTTAAACTTACTTTTTTAAAGTTCGAAATTTTAGGTGGAGACGCGTATATATATTTCAGTTTTGTTGGTGCTATTGTAGCGTATAATTTTGTGAAGTATGCTAATATCTCGGAATTATATCACCGGCGATTGACAAAATCAATGAATGGCATCAAAATATTAACTGCTGTTTGTGCTATAATTTTCTTGTATTTTGGGTATCAGCTGTCGATAGATACGTTGATCTGGATGTTGCCTTTTGTGTTACTAACAATTCTTTATACGGTTCCTATTTTTCCAAATAAAAAGAACTTAAGAAGTGTAGCGGGAATTAAGATTTTTATTATCGGTGTTACTTGGACTGGAATTACCGTATTGATACCTATTATATATGCCGAAGGGGGTTTAGAGTTTAATATGATTATAGAGATCATACAGCGTTTTTTATTTGTTGTAGTGATCATGCTCCCCTTTGAAATCAGAGATTTGGAATATGACGGAAAAGAATTAGAAACGATCCCTCAGAAAATAGGTATTACAAGAACTAAGGTTTTTGGGAGTATTTTGTTGGTGGTTTTTTTACTAGTTACTGTGTTTAAAGGCGAGCTTTTTTCTACAGAAATTCTAAGTACTGTATCTATTACTATTATTAGTTTATTATTTTTATGGGGTACCGATAAAAAACAATCGGAATACTTTTGTTCCTTTTGGGTCGAAAGTATTCCGATTATGTGGTTGTTTATATGGGTTTTGATGCAAAATTTATTCGGCTAATTCTTTTCGTAGTTGTTCCTTCATTTGTTCTTTTTTAGAGGGTTCGATAATTTGTAGTTTAGATTTTTTAATTGCTTTAGTAAGCTTATTATTCCTTTTAGAATATGCTCTTGTTACTGTGCAATACATTAACCTGATATTCAATTTAATGAGGTCCATAATGGATGCCTCACCATATTGATTTTTATCACAGATAAACTTTGCTTCCTCACAGGAAACTAATAAATTATTACTTGTTTTCATTACAATTTTAAAATACTTTTATTTTGGGGTTACTAACTTATTTATTCATGCTCTGCCATTTTTTTCTTTAATTGTTCTTTCATTGCATCCTTAGCCGATTGGTTGATACTTATGACTTTAGGATCTTTGACCAAATTAGTTAGTTTCGTATTCTTTGACGAATATTTTCTACAAGCCTTACAATAAATTAAATGAATATTTAATTTTACTTTCTCCCAAAAAGAGGCTTCCTTATATTGATTTTTATCGCAAATGTGATTGGCATTATCACAGCTTACAAATATTTTGTTTTCTTTACTCATTTTATTAAAACCAGTTTTTTTCCAAGCACCCTGCCATCGCTGTACGTGCTCGATGTATGATTACCCATAAGTTAGACGCAGTAATATCGAATTCATTACAGATCGCTTCTGTATCAAATCCTTGAATCGTTTTCATAGAGAAAATACGAGCTTGTTTCTCTGGTAATTTATCAAGACAATCATGGATGGCAATTCCTAATTCTTTATTCTCAATTTTACCTTCGGCGTTTTGATCAAAGGGATCCGCTACTCTTTCTTCTAGCCAATCTCCTTCGGTCTCACCGTCGTTAGCGTAATTGATACGCACTTCTGCTTTACCTTTATTACTATTTATTTTCCTGTAATGATCAATGATTTTTCTTTTGAGGATCGAAATAAGCCAAGTACGTTCACTGGCTTCTCCTTTAAAGTTTTTCATTGATTTAAGACCTGCAAAAAAGGTCTCCTGCACTAAATCTTGTGCAATTTCCCTATCATCAACCCTGACTATCGTATAGTTAAACAAGTAGTCACTGTATTTATCTATCCACGAATTGGGGTCTATTGTGTTTGTCGACATAGTGTATTAGCTCTTTTCCTCAAAAATAGGATAAAAAGTTGAATCTTAAATAAGTTTAAACCATTGAATTGTAGAAGAATTTGCAAAAGAAACCATACGATATATAGGTGTAGGCATTTTTCTTTGAATGTATTTGTGATTTATGACTACTGTTATGATTCGATAAAAACAGCTGTATGCAATAGTTAAAGATAATTATCCAATTGTTGATCGTTCTACTTCAGTTTTTATGAATTGGTTTCTCGTGGAAAGAAATTTGGTTAAGTGTCTCTTTAAAAATAATTTATCAAAAAATCTTCCAAAAGAGCCATAAGGCGTTTTGTACTCCAAAAAGTCGATCATTTCAGTTCCGCTTATTGTTTCTTTAAAAATATGTTGATGTTTAAAACTTTTAAAATGACCTTGAACCATTTCATCAATAAAGTAGGTTGGATATCTTAAAGAAGTAATTTTGCTTTGGTGAGTCAGATATAGTCCAAAATGTTTTCCTCTCCAAGTCACGGTTTCATATAAATCTATCAATCCAGAGGTTCTTCCTGCGATAGCTTTTTCTTTTGTCTTCTTTGCGGAATTCATATGAAGATCAATATTTCTTGCTGCGTCAAAAACACTTTCTAAAGGAGCTTGAATAATGGTGCATAATTGAATTGTAGTCATAATCATGAAGTTAAATCTATTAACGCTTGGGTCAGGTTAGGCTGTTTAAACTTAAAACCTGCATCTTGTAGTTTTTTTGGAATAACATTTCTGCTTTTCAGAATCAATTCAGTTTCGGTTTTAATAATCCAAGCTCCGATCTCTAAAAGGAGTTTTGGTAATGGAATTCCGAAGGGAGTTTTGGTAACATTTCGCAGTGTTTTCATTAGACCATTATTATCTGTTGGTTTAGGAGCTACTATATTTACAGGACCTTGTATGGCAGAGTTTTCAATAATAAACTCCAAACTTCTCGTAAAATCAAGTTCATGAATCCAACTAAATTTTTGGTTTCCCTTCCCTTGTTTTCCACCAAAACCAATTTTCACTAAATTGAGAATAGGCTGCAAAGCTCCACCATTTTTTCCTAAAACAATGGATGTTCTCAATGCTACTTTTCTGGTTTTTGGGGTTTGCTGGGAGAAGAAAACACTTTCCCAATTGGTAGCTACATTTACAGAAAACCCTGTTCCGATCTCACCATCGGTTTCATCCATTTCTTTGTCCAAAGAATGTCTATAGATGGTAGCTGTAGAAGAGTTTAACCAGGCTTTAGGAGGGTTTTTACAGGCTAAAATAGCTTCGCCTAAAATAGCCGTAGAGTCTACTCTAGAGGAAAGAATGAGATCCTTATTCTTTTGATGATATCTGCAATCGACCGATTTTCCTGTCATATTGATAAGAACATCTGCATCATCAAGTTCTTGTTTCCATTCTCCTAGCGTTTTGGCATCCCAATGTACATATTTGATATTTCCGATGGATTTTTTTTTACTACGAGTAAGTATTACAATAGTTTCTGCTTTGTTTTTAAAGTGCTCAACTAATACATTTCCTAAGAAACCTGTTCCTGCTGCTATAATTAGTTTTTTCATATTCTTTAAAATTAAAATAATAATATTGGTAACCATAGGATTCTGTATGTTATCCAGGTTATGGTCAAATAAGATGGTAATGCTAGTTTTTTAACTCTTCTTGCGTGTTCAATAATCATTAGTAGAACAACTAGTAAGAATAAAATGATCCGGATTTCTATTGATATCGACTCTTTTTGAAACAAAAATATCATCGGAATTAAGGCTAACGAACCAAACAAAGAGACCGTAATCATATTATATAAGTAAGTATGAAGTTTCCTCTTTATAAAAATCAATATGATACTTCCTTGCCATAAAAGTTGACCAGAACACATGATCATTTCCTTGGTTAGATTATCATTAGGAATCAATTCCGGAAGTGCTTTTGCGTAATAAAACAAAACAACGGTTGATATTACGGTGGCGATAATGATATACATCCATTGATATGTGATCTGAGCTAGATTCATGGCTTACGTTACATTTTATATAATTTATTATTGTCACACTGAGCTTCCTCCATAGGCGCACAAGTATCGAAGTGGACGGGTTTCTAAGTTTGAAATGTCTCTGATAGGCTTAGACAGACAAAAATGGTAAATTTATTTTTCTGCTGTTATGATATAATATCCAAAGCTTTTCATATGCAAGCCTGATAGCAGTGCAAAGAGAGAGCCCTTAAGGTTTTTCCAACTTTGAGTTTTCAGTGTTTCTTTTTTAAATAGTTTTTTAAAAATAAAACCAGTTATTGCAAAAGGCACGTGCAATACAGAAGGTGCTACTCTAAAAGAGATATCTTCTATAAGAACGTTTTTGAAACCAATTTCCTCTAAAGATTTTTTAACCCGCTGTACACTGCCTAACCCTTCTAGACTCCATCCTTTGCACAATTGATCATAACAATAATGACTTCCTGGGCATAATTGATCTTCATCTTTTTTTAGAAAAGCATCAGCTATAACCAGTTTTCCACCAGGTTTAACTATTCTGTAAGCTTCTTTTAAGGCAGTTTCGCTATGACCAGAATGACAATAACTTTCTATAGCATATGCACTATCAATACTATTAGATGCAAAAGATGTGCGACAATAATTTTCTTCCAGAATCAATCCGTTCATATTTTGGAGTCTTTTATTACCTTCCTGAATCTGAAAACGAGAAAGTGTAACTCCAATAATACTAAGACGCGGATATTTACGTAAACCATGTCTCATAGTACCACCAATCCCACAACCCAAATCTGCAATCAGTCCATTCTTTTTGTTGAAATGTAGTCGATTAAATACCTGGTTATTCATTTCATTTAGCATAGTATCTCTTTTAAGAAGTGTTGTTTTAAAAGGGATGTAGTATCCAAAATGCATATTGAAATCCTTGCTCCAGAATTCATAGTCTTCTGTAGCTTCATCATAGAGTTCTATAAGATTTTCTCTATTAGATTTTTGAAATCTGATTTTACGTAAGAGTGGGAGTGTAGTATTCATAACTGGATGCTTTTATTAATGATTAAAAAACATAATATATTTATTGAACCTGAGGCCCTTTTGGTCTTATTGTTTGAGTAACAACTGGTGGTCTTTGTTTAGATTTTTTTCTTCCTCTAAAAAATAGATACATGTTAAGGAATAGCATTAACCCTAGGTAAATTGAAAATCCACCAATTTTAAAGCTTAATATTTCTATTAAATTTTGATAGGTATCATTAAAGTGATAGTTATCAATCTTTAGGATTAATAATGCCCAACCAATATTTAGTAAGTAAAAACCTACTTCGAATAGACGATTTGTTGCGATTGCAATATCATCTTTGCCTTTAAAAATATCGATCATAAAAGTTTTCCCATTCTTAAAAAGCGTTTTAGATACAAAATAGGTAAGGGCAATTGCTATGGGTAAGTAGATAATATATCCTATAAAAATTTTAGAAGTTTCCATAAAGTTTGTATTTATAATTATTTAATGTTTTTAATAAATTTTGTAATCCAGAACAGATTGAAATAATGTAAAATTGCCAGTATACAGATTATAATTGCTGTATGTTTAGACAGGCTTTCGACCATTTGCGAAATGGAATTAATTGTTGTCCATCCGGATAATGTTATTACTGTGTATCCGATATTGATGAGATAATATCCTATTAAAAGCATATTGTTTATTCGTAAACAGAAATCTTTGTCATCAGGAACAAGATGTGCCACAAATATGTTTCCGTTTTTATAACAAATCAATCCTACTTTTATAATGATAAAGACAGTTATCAATATGTATATACTATATGTAATCAAGTTTAAGTTCATGGGCGCTTTTTTTGATTTGGTAAGTGACATAAACAAAATATGCGGCGATAGACATTGGTATAATGCACAGATATAATATGCTAGGATCCATAACCATTGAATTTGTATTGAATGTTTCTGCGATTCTTAATAACCAAAAAACTCCATATAGAGCGACTATACTAAAATAGATAATTAGGTATTTTCTAATTCTATATGTATGTTGTTTCCATTTTGAAAAAATAATTATAGCAATAATTACCTGAATGAAGCCTAAGAGAATCTGAGATAATAACCCCAAAATTACAGTCATATATAGTAATAAGGTTATGATAAAACTCCATTTGTTAATGTTATGTATTGTTTTCATAATTCTAATAATTTAAAAGTTTCAATAATTTTTGAAACATAATTTGAAAAAGAAAAGGAATTTCTTCCTTGTATCTTATTGATTACGTTTTAGGTTATTATTTAATAAGTTTCATTAGCGTTTTTGTAATCCAATTAGATTCTTGATTTACGATTTTATTCATCATCGTATCTGCATTATCCGCTAATTCATATAAAGCCTTAGTTTGTTTAATCAATTCTTCTGTCTTTTTTGACCCATCTTCTTCTATCCCGGATACTTCTCTTAAGACCTTTATAACAGGCTTTATTTCTCTTCTGCTTCTTTCTTTGGCTACTTGTCTTGCTAACTCTTGCACATCCTTTTCAGAAACAAAATATTCTTTACGCTCTCCTGGTTTACTTTCTTTAAAAACAATACCCCAATCCATTAATTGACGAAGATTCATACTAGTATTTCCTCTAGAAATATGTAACTCTTCCATAATGTCTTCCATAGAAAGTGGTTCTGGTGAGATCCATAACAATGCATGGATCTGTGCCATTGCCTTATTAATTCCCCACAAAGTGCCTAGGGCTCCCCAAGTGGATATAAACTTTTCTTTTGCTTCTGTGTAATTCATAGGACAAATATACAATAAATTTTAAACTTTCAGTAATTATTGAAAGTTTAATTTGTTTATTATGTTAAAACCATAAACTAACAGGTGTTAGTGCAGTTGTTTTTTTGTGGATTAGCCACTTTGGTAATAGTTTGGTTTTGTGTAAGTTATTAGTCTAACACAAACTCATTTAAAAATGCAAAAGTTTAACTTAATTATTTCAACAATTTTGCTTTGTCTATTTATGTATAATAGTCATGCACAGGAACCATCAGATATGTTTTATGCCACGATGGAAACAAAAGATGCCTTGGGGCTTCAAAAGAACCATCCTGAAGATATACAAATTATCGAATCAAAAAATGGTTATAGTGCAGTGATGCTTAGTGACGAAGCCGCTCATGAATTACACCATAAGGTATTAGTTCATGGTCCTGGTTTTATCTACCAAAACTCAAAGAAGAGTGCAGTTTCGGCGATACAACAGAGAAGATTATTTCAGAAACTTGCTGGAGGATTTTCTATTACCCAGGATCAATTGGTACGCCAAAGTCTTGATTTAGTGAATAACCTAAATATTGCAAATCAAATTCAAGAATTAGAAAATTATGGGACTCGCTATCATACAAAAAGTAATGCTACCCAAGCTGTTTTAGATCTAAAAACAAAATGGGAAAACTTGGCTAGTGGTAGAAGTGATGTGTCGGTTCGTATTGTAGATCATACGAGCACCAATATGCCTTCTGTGGTTATGACGATTACGGGAACTGAAGCTCCTGAAGAATTCGTAATCATTGGTGGTCACATAGATTCTACTTCTGGAGGCAATAATAATGATGCTCCTGGAGCTGATGATAATGCATCAGGGATTGCTACAATTACTGAAGCAGCAAGAGTTTTGTTCGATATGAATTTTAGACCTAAAAGAACCATAGAATTTATGGCTTTTGCAGCAGAAGAAGTTGGGCTTAGAGGTTCCAGAGAAATAGCCGAAGATTATCGAAATAGAAATGTAAATGTAGTTAGTTATATGCAATTAGATATGACAAACTATAAAGGCTCCACCAATGACGTCTATGTTTCTACAGATTCATATAATGATGATACATTAAATGACTTTTTGGTAGAGTTGATGGATTATTATAATGCCTCGGGGACTCATAGGATTACTTACGGGACTTCTCAATGTAATTATGGGTGCTCTGATCACTATAGTTGGGCGCAAGAAGGATACGCGGTGGCTTTTCCTTTTGAAGCAACATTTAATCAAAGTAATCCAAATATTCATACAACAAGAGATACTTTTGATAGGTCTCCAACGCCTAATGCAACTCACGCAGCTAAATTTTGTAAACTAGCATTAGAATATTTAATAGAAATTTCCAACGGAGTAAACACAGGTGGAGGTGGAGGAGAATGTAATATTAGTATTACGAGTTTTCCTAACGCGGAAAGTTTTGAAGGATCAGTCGGCGCTTGGACGCAATCCACAAATGATGATGTTAATTGGACAGTGGATGCTAATGGTACACCATCTAATGGCACTGGTCCGGTAAGTGCGGCAGATGGATCTTCTTATATTTATGTAGAAGCTTCTGGAAATGGAACAGGATTTCCAAACAAAAGAGCAATATTGAATTCTCCGTGTTTTGATTTAAATGGATTGACCAATCCTAGTATTGGTTTTAAATATCATATGGAAGGAAGTGCAATCGGTAGCCTATCAATTGATATAACTACTGATGATGGAGCTAATTGGACAAGTCTTTTTAGTAAATCAGGTGCACAAGGAAGTGATTGGAATGCAGCCGATATAGATTTGGCATCTTATAACGGAACAAGTATTCAGCTTAGATTCAATACCGTAACAGGATCTAGCTGGCAAGGAGATGTTGCAATAGATGATTTTAGAATAGGAGAGTCTTCTGTAGATCCAGATCCAGATTCGTGTGTTGCTTTAGATTTTAATGATTACACGATTTCAGCTTTTTCTAATCAGGATTCGGTAGGTGATTTCTCTGTCCTAAGTAATGGGTCAGGAGTTTCTTTACAAAATAACACTTGGAAATACATCTCACTTAACTATACCGTGACATCCTCTACAGTCTTAGAGTTTGATTTTAGTAGTACTACGCAAGGAGAAATTCATGGAATAGGTTTCGAGAATGATAACACCTTAACCTCTAATAGATATTTTAAAGTTCACGGTTCTCAAAACTACGGCTTAACTAACTATGACAATTATTCAAGTGGTACAACATCATATGTAATACCAGTTGGGGATTTTTATACTGGCGCTATGGATAGATTGGTATTTGTAAATGATAATGATGCAGGAAATGGTAATAATTCTGTTTTTTCTAATGTGAAAATCTATGAAAGTTCTTGTACAAGATCTTCGACAGCTGCAGTAGCTTTCGGAACTAAAACCCCAATACTGGGAGATGAAGATGAGTTAGGCGCGTCTATAATTACCATAGCTCCTAATCCTACTAAAGATAGTTTTGTGCTAAATGTTAACGGAGCCACTAAAAAGGGTATTGTAGCGACGATTTATACGATTTTAGGGAAAAAAGCATCTAGAATTCAGTTAAATTCTGGAGCTAACAATATTTCGGCTAGTAATCTATCATTAGGATCAGGAATATATCTTATACGAATAGAAAGTGAAGGAGAAAAATTAGCTGTACGCAAATTGATAATTCAATAATCCCAAAATAAATCGAAACAATAACTTAAAACCGTAATCTAAAAAAGGTGCTTCAATTTGAAGCACCTTTTTTATTTGTTTATTTCTTAGAAGTTATTCCTTTATCAATCCAGCACGTTTTAATAGTGCTTCTGGTTTTGGTTCTTGACCACGGAAACGCTTGTATAGGATCATAGGGTTTTCTGTTCCTCCTTGGGATAGTACATTGTCCTTAAATTTAGTGGCTACTTCTTTATTAAAGATCCCATTTTCTTTAAAATACTCAAAAGCATCTGCGTCCAATACTTCAGCCCATTTATAGGAGTAATATCCAGCAGAATAACCTCCCTGAAAAATATGAGAAAAAGAGGTGCTCATACAGTTCTCAGCAACATCAGGATATAAAGAAGTACCAGAAAATGCTTTCTTTTCGTGGGTTTTTACATCCTTAATATTGGCAGGATTTTGTGAATGCCAAGACATATCCAATAATCCGAAACTCAATTGACGCATTGTTGTCATTCCTTCCATAAAGGTAGATGACTCTTTTATTTTTTGTACCAATTCCATAGGAATCACTTCGCTGGTCTCATAGTGTTTAGCAAATAATTCTAATGCTTCTTTCTCATAACACCAGTTCTCTAATACCTGACTTGGTAGTTCTACAAAATCCCAATATACACTCGTTCCTGATAGTCCAGGATACGTAGTGTTAGCTAACATCCCATGTAATGCGTGACCAAATTCATGAAACAAGGTGGTTACTTCGTTAAAAGTTAAAAGTGAAGGTTTGCTTGGTGTAGGCTTGGTAAAATTACACACTATGGAGATGTGTGGTCTTACATTTATATCATCCTTTCTCATCTGAGGTTTATACGATGTCATCCAGGCACCATTTCGTTTTCCAGGTCTTGGATGGAAATCCGCATAAAATTCGGCAATAAAATTTCCTTGAGTATCCGTAACATGATAGGTTTTTACCTCTTCATGATATTTGTCTACTTGATCGGTTTCTTCAAATTGTAACCCAAATAAATTAGTAGCTATTTGAAAAACACCTTCAATAACATTCTCTAGTTTAAAATATGGTTTTAATTTTTCATCATCCAGATCAAAAAGTTTTTGCTTCAATTTTTCTGAATAGTAAGCTCCATCCCATTTTTGCAGTTGATCGATTCCGTCTAATTCTTTAGCAAAATTTTCTAGTTGTTTAAATTCTCTTTCTGCAGCAGGTTTTGCTTTTTCCAGTATTTCATTAAGAAAGGAGAACACTTTTTCGGGAGTTTCTGCCATGCGCTCTTCTAGTACGTAATCGGCGTGAGACTTATATCCCAAAACTTTAGCACGTTCGTGACGTAAATTAGCTATTTTAAGTACAATTTCTTGATTGTCCAGATCATCCTTATAAAATCCTTTCGCTCCAAAAGCAAGTGCTAATTTTTTTCGTAATTCTCTATTGTTTGCATAGGTCATAAAAGGAATATAACTTGGGTAATCCAAGGTGATCAACCATCCCTTTTTTTCTTTAGATTCTGCAAGTGCTTTAGCTGCTTCTTTAGCTCCGTCCGGTAGACCAGAAAGATCGGCTTCATCTGTTAATAACATCTCGAACTTATTGGTTTCGGCAAGTACATTTTCGCCAAACTTAAGACTCAATTGAGAAAGTTCCTTATCGATTTCCCTGAGCTGTTCTTTTTTATCCGCTGGAAGATTTGCCCCATTTCTAGAAAATGATTTGTATCTTTTTTCTAATAATGTAGATTGTTCTGTAGAAAGATCTAGTGAATTCTTATTCTTATAAACAGTTTCTATTCTTTTGAATAAGTCCGAGTTTAAAGCAATATCGTTACTAAATTCAGATAGTAATGGAGAAGCCTCTTGTGCAATCTTCTGAATTTCTTCGTTAGTTTCGGCACTATTAAGATTAAAAAAGATGCTGGTTACTCTATCCAGTAATTCTCCACTGTATTCCAGTTTTTCTATGGTATTAGAAAAAGAAGGGTTTTCTGCATTCGATACGATAGCATCTACCTCTTGTTTTGCAATAGTTATTGCGTTTTTTATAGCAGGTAAAAAATGCTCCGATTGTATTTGAGAAAAAGGAGCAAGGTCAAATAATTCTAATAATGGGTTTTTCATTATCTAAAAATGTTTTCTTTATGTTTTATGTTCACTTGTCGAAAAAGTGTGTTTTTTATCGATGATTGCCTTTTTAATAATATTATATTTTGTTTAATCTAAAGGCGATACGCATACATTTGTCTAGGTTTATTAGTAATGATCTAAACAAAGAATCAAATTACATTATTGCTGTAGGGGTATGGCAACAATAAGTAATCTTTGTAAAGATCAAATATATTGAAAGAGCTACAATAATTGTAGCTCTTTTCTTTTCTATTTTGATTAAAAATCTACAATTTTAATAGAGAAATGTGTAAAATGTATGTTTTTCTATGGGAAAAAAAATGAAATAAAAGTAATTTTTGAACTTATTAACGATAAAAATCGCATTTTATCGAAAATGTTAATAAGTTTTGACAGATAATTATTGCGTAATTAAAGTAAGGGATTACCTTTGTACCAGGTTTTAAGAGTATGGTCTTACGATGAATTTTTTGTGTAATATATTTAAGTTGGTTAATAAATATTGTTATATTCTATTGTAAGACCTGATATTGGAAAGAGTCGCTGAGGAGCGACTCTTTTTTTTTTACTAATTTTTAGAAGTTATTTTTTTATCTGTTTAGCTCCCTCGATCACTTTTTGTTTTAACCCTTCTTTGTATATTAGAATTTTGTCCAATACACATTTGTCTGACGCGCCAATGATTTGAGCAGCAAGAATTCCAGCATTCAATGCGCCATCTAGTGCTACAGTAGCTACAGGCACACCGCCTGGCATTTGTAATATAGAAAGAACAGAATCCCAACCATCAATTGAGTTTCTCGATTTAACAGGAACTCCTATTACTGGTAAAGGTGATAAAGAAGCCACCATCCCAGGAAGATGAGCAGCTCCACCAGCTCCGGCGATAACTACCGATATTCCTCTGGTATGGGCATTCTTTCCGTAATCGAATAATTTTTCTGGCGTGCGATGTGCAGATACAATGTCAACATCAACTTCTATATCAAAGCCTTTTAGTATCTCAATTGCCTTTTCCATAACGGGCATATCGCTTGTACTACCCATGATAATTCCTACTTTACTCATTTGTCTGCTATTTCTTATTGTTAAAAGCTAGTTTTATATTTTAATCAGAGATATCGTAATACTTGATTTCTATTAGGTACTAACCAGTGATTACTTTAATAGTTTTCTTTACTTTTTCTGCAATTTTTCTTGCTTCAGCAATATCTTCGTGAACAATAGTTACATGTCCCATTTTTCTGAAAGGTCGAGTTTGCTTCTTGCCATAGATATGAGGAGTAACACCTTTCAGTTTCATAATAGTTTCCATGTTTTCATAAACAACATTTCCTGTATGTCCTTCAGCTCCTACAAGATTTACCATAATTCCGACAACTTTATTCTCAGTAGCACCAAGCGGTAAATCCAGTATGGCTCTTATATGTTGCTCGAATTGATTGGTGTAACTAGCCTCGATACTGTAATGACCACTGTTATGAGGTCTTGGAGCTACTTCGTTCACCAGAATATTATCATCTTTCGTTTGAAACATTTCTACAGCTAATATACCAACATGCGAAAAGGCTTTGGATACTCGTTCTGCAATTTCTCTTGCCCTTTCTGCAATTTTATCGTCAATTCTAGCCGGACAAATTACGTACTCTACCTGATTGGCTTCTGGATGAAACTCCATTTCTACCACAGGATACGTTTTTATCTCATTTGAGGGGTTACGAACAACGATTACTGCAAGTTCATTTTTAAAATCGACTAAGGTTTCCGCTATACATTCTGTATCAGGAAGTTTAGCGATATCCGCTCCGGTTCGTATAATAGAAACTCCTTTGCCGTCATACCCACCTTGGGTACTCTTCCATACAAAAGGAGGTTTTACTTTACCACTGGTAATACCTTCTGCCAAATGAGCTTTATTAGAAAACTGCATAAAATCGGCTGTTGGTATTTCTTGTTCTTTGTAGAAAAGTTTCTGTCTTCCTTTATTCTGAATTTTCTCTAAAGTTTTAGAATCAGGATATACTTTTTTCCCTTCTCGCTCTAATCGAGCTAAAGCCTTTATGTTAACGGTTTCAATTTCGAAAGTAAGTATATCTACTTTTTTTCCGAAGTTGTAAACGGTTTCATAATCCATGAGATCACCTTGTTGAAAGTGATCACAAGCTATTCTACAAGGGGCATCGGGGTTGGGATCTAGAACATAGGTTTGGATATCATATTTTCGGGTTTCGTAGAGCATCATTTTGCCTAATTGACCGCCACCCAGGATACCTAACTTAAAGTCTGACGAAAAATAGTTTGTCATTTTTTGGAGTATCTAATTTACCTTAGGCAACAAAAATAAATTTTTAATAAGTAAAAACCGCAATATTGGACAGTAAATGCAGTAGAGATCTATCATAAGTCTTGTTTGTAATCACTATCTTTGCCGCTTTAAAAACGAAACGGATACTGTGATAATCTTATAATACAATGATTACACTACACGACTTACAATTTAAACCCTTTATTGCTGAGGAAAAAATATCTAAAGCAATAGACAGACTATCTGACAATCTTAATGAAGATTTATCAGCTAAAAAACCTCTTTTTATCGGGGTGCTAAATGGTGCTTTTATGTTTGTATCCGAAGTACTGAAGCGGTTCAATCACGATTGCGAAGTAAGTTTTGTGAAACTAGCTTCTTACGAAGGGACAGAAACGACTGCTAAAGTCCAAGAGCTTATAGGACTAAAAGAAGATATATCAGGTAGAACTGTTGTTGTTCTTGAAGACATTGTGGACACCGGTAATACGATTGTGGAGTTGACAAAAATGCTTCAGAATAAAGGATGTAAAGAGGTAAGAATTGCAACTTTATTTTTTAAACCAGAAGCATATACCAAAGAAATTACTTTAGATTACATAGGGATAGAAATCCCAAATAGATTTATTGTAGGATACGGACTAGACTATGATGGCTTAGGTCGAAATCTTACAGATGTTTACCAATTAAAACAAAACAACATGACAAATTTAGTGTTATTCGGACCTCCAGGAGCAGGAAAAGGAACACAAGCAGAAGTTTTAAAACAAAAATATGATCTTGTACATATTTCCACAGGAGATGTATTTAGATATAACATAAAAAATGCGACTGAATTAGGAACATTAGCTAAATCATATATTGATAAAGGGCAATTGGTACCTGATGAGGTAACTATTAATATGCTAAACGCTGAGGTAGATAAAAATCCTGATGCTAAAGGTTTTATATTTGATGGTTTCCCAAGAACTGAAGCACAAGCAGAATCATTAGCAGAATTCTTATCTTCTAAAGGAACAGAAGTAAGTGCTATGGTTGCTCTAGAAGTAGATGATGAGGTATTGGTAGGACGTTTATTGGAGAGAGGTAAAACATCTGGTCGTCCTGATGACGCAGATGAAGGAGTGATTCGCAATCGAATCAAAGTATATTACGATGAAACTGCAATTCTAAAAAACTATTATCAGAAGCAAGATAAGTACTTTGGAGTTGATGGAGTAGGTGATATCGCAGAGATTACTGAACGTTTAAGTACGGTAATAGATAAATTATAGTTACTATTCGGGTGGTATGAAAACTTCACTCGAGATTGTAAAAGGATTAAATTGAAAAGATTCTGGTTTAAGCCTGAATAAGATGTAAAGTATTATGACAGAAGGGAATTTTGTAGATTATGTAAAGTTGCACGTTACCTCAGGAAATGGTGGTAAAGGATCTGTACATTTACATAGAGAAAAATATATTACCAAAGGAGGTCCTGATGGAGGTGATGGTGGTCGTGGAGGTCACGTTATTGTTAGAGGTAATCCAAATATGTGGACATTACTACATCTTAAGTTCAAACGTCACTTTAGAGCAGAACATGGAGGGCACGGAAGTAAAAGTAGAAGTAGTGGTGCAGATGGAGCAGATGTATATGTGGATGTTCCTTTAGGAACTGTAATTCGAGATACTGAAACTCAGGAAATTCTTCATGAAATTACAGAAGAAGGACAACAAATCGTACTTGCAGAAGGTGGAAAAGGTGGACGTGGAAACTGGCATTTTAAAAATTCAGTAAACCAAACACCACGATATGCACAACCAGGGATAGAAGGTCAGGAATTTGATATCACACTGGAACTTAAAATATTGGCAGATGTAGGTTTGGTAGGTTTTCCTAATGCCGGAAAATCTACCTTACTATCTGTAATTACTTCTGCAAAACCAAAAATTGCAGACTATGAGTTTACAACGCTTAAACCTAATTTAGGGATTGTAGAGTATAGAGATTTTCAAACTTTTGTGATGGCAGATATCCCTGGTATTATTGAGGGAGCTGCAGAAGGTAAGGGTATTGGTCATCGTTTCCTTAGACATATAGAACGTAACTCTACATTACTCTTTTTAATTCCTGCAGATGCTCCGGATATTAAGGAGCAATACGAGATATTATTAGACGAATTACGAAGATACAATCCGGATTTATTGGATAAAGAGCGATTGATAGCGATTTCTAAATGTGATATGCTCGATGATGAATTAAAAGAGGAGTTAAAGTCAGAGTTGGATACACAACTAAATGCCCCTTATTTATTCATCTCGTCTGTCGCACAACAGGGGTTACAAGAATTAAAGGATAAACTTTGGAAAATGCTTAATGATTAGAGCTATCATTTAACAGAGTACCCTTCTTTTAGTATTCCATCTGCTGCTTCTGGATGTTTTTTTAGATAAGCTGCTACAAAGGGACAAAGCGGAATCATTTTATATCCTTTTTCCTGAATGTATTTTAATACTTTCTTTACGATCGTACTACCTAATCCTTTTCCTTCCATAGATGTCGGAACCTCTGTATGAGTTAAGTATATGGAATTGTCGTTAGTAAGTATATACTCTATAAATATAATTTCATTTTCTACCTGAAGTTCAAATCTCTTTTTAGGACGATCTGTGTTATTTATTAATTCCAGTTGTGACCAGTCATTCTTTGCCATAAGTGATTTTTGAAGTTATATCTCAAAATTATGATATAAATGATTATCAATGACTTAACGAATGGTTAAAAACTCGATGTAATTGTTTTAATTTATCTCTTTGCCAAATAACAGGTCGATTTCTAGATATTGTTCTTTTATAAGACTTAGACCAAATGCTGCAGCGGAAGCAGAGAATACAGAATAATCCAAAGGAACTTTTATACCTAATGTTGTTGTCATCGCAACACCAAAAATCAATAATAAAAATCCACTTGCTTTTGCTGATGATGAGGTTTTAAAACCAACAAGTAAAAAACTGCTAATAGTATTTCTAAAAATGTTGCTGCTATTCCAAGGTTATCGATCATAAACTCTGGTGCCCAAGGATTCAGTAGTCCTGTATATTCTAAAAAACTATCCCAAGTACCCCAGGTTGCTTTTTCTTTTGGCCAAAAGCCTAATCTGTCTGCAACTGCTGATATAAATCCGACAGCGATACTAACTCTCAAGAAGAGTTTGATATAGATTATTTTCATAATAAAATAGTTTCTGAAATTTATTCTTGTGAAGGTGCAGGTACAAGTAAAGTTGCTATTCCAATTCTATTCCAGGAATTGATTCCACAAATAGCCATAATAATATCTGCTACTTTTCTTTCTCCGAATGTTTCAATAGCTTTTTGATATACATTCTCTGATAAACCATAATCCGAAATATTAGTGATTTCTTCAGTCATTGCTAAAATGATCTGTTCTTCTTTAGTAAAAAAGGGAGAGTCTTTCCATATGGACAGTGCATGGATTCGATATTGTTTTTCACCTTTTTCAATAGCTTCTTTAATATGCATTTGTATGCAATATGCACAACCATTAATTTGCGAAGCTCTAATTTCTATTAGTAAAAATTCTTGGTCAGTTAATGTACTTTTTTTACAATTATTGTATAAATCAAATAACGGTTGATACGCGTTTGGATTTACTTTACTAATATCTATTCTCTCGGTTTTCATATGTGTAAGATTATTTGTTCAAGACAAAATTCAACATATGAAATGATGAAAAACTTAATCTAGATTAAGAAATACATTAAGAGTGTTTTTTTGCTCTTATTTTACTTAGAAATTCGGGTGTAAAACCAAGATAAGATGCTAACATATATTGTGGGATTCGTTGTACAAATTCTGGGTTATATTCGTAAAAGGTGTTATAAAGTTCTTCTCCAGAAAGATTGAACATGTACTGAATTCTCCTTTGATCCGCTATCCGTACACGTTCCAGAATAATCCTGAAGTACTTATTGATTTCTAAAGAGTCTTGTAAAATAGTGTCTAATTTCGTTTTACTAATTTTTAGAACTGTAGCATCTTCAGTAGCCTGTATATTAAGTTGTGTTTGGGTTTGATTCATAAAACTGTCAAAATCTGTAAGCCACCAATCTTCAATCCCAAAATTGATGGTTTTTTCAACTCCTTTTTTATTGATAAAAAATGATCTGAAACAACCTTTTACAATGAAATGATTGTAATTACAATAGTGCCCTTCTTTTAATATATAATGCTTGGCAGGAATATTCTCTAACTCAATAATGTTTAGGAAATCCTCTATCTCTTTTTTAGAAGGACTTACGAATCTTAGGATATGCTTTTTTAAGGAGGCTGTCATTGCTAAGTAAAAAATTACGCGCTGTTCAAAGCTACTAATCTATCAATTTTTTGTTTTTAGTATTAAAAAATGATCATCCATAACATTTCCTGATATAATGAGGTCTTTAAAAGGAGTTGCAACGGTTGATCCGGACATTACAGTTCCATCATTTGTATATACCTGCTCTATATTATAATCATTTTTCCCTCTATACGTAATCTTAATAATTTCTGAAGGAGAAGTCTCTTTTTTCCCTTTGGCATAGGATCCAAATCGTAATAAATTAGGATGCGCTCCTATCCAGAGGTTGCCATTGACATCTATTTCAATATTATCTACTCCTGTACTACAAGGGATATCTTCTATAAATTCCAAAGAACCATCTACATTTCTCGAATATACTTTAACCAAAAAAGCTCTGGGAGATGCTACAAATAATAAGTTTCGTTTGGGGTCATAATTAATTCCATTTGCATAGGCAATTCCGTTGGCAACTTCCGTATAGTTTTTACCATCATAATACAAGACATTGGATATAGAAAGTCCTAAATACTCTTCTAGTATTTTGCCAAATCCGTCTGTATATTTATGATCATTTGTTATATAAAAACGGTTTTCATCAATTAGCACAAGATCATTAGGACTAACTAAAGAAGTATGTTTCAGTGTTTTTTCGTGAACTAGGTTTTTATCTTGCAAAGTGAAAACTTCGATTGAATGTCCATTAAGAGTATGATTAATTGCCATCACTTTATAAACACTATCCTTATTTTTTTTGATCATTGAAATTCCGTGAGGAGCAAAAGATTGGCTAAAAGAAGCGGTTAGATGAGTAAGGTTAAAATTCTCATTTTCTAAATCCATCAGGTATAATCCACCTTTTTCTTCTTTTACAGGAGGATAGATTTCTCTATTTGTAGAGGAAATTAAAGCAAAACCATTCGATTGACTTATAGTAATATCCTCGGCACCAGGAATAGATATTTTCTTTACTATTGTTCCTTCAAATTTATTTTCGACAGTTCTGAAAAAACCGGTAGATATTAAAATATGAGCAACAAAGGCAATGATTACTATTAAAAGAACAAGTGCTATTCTCTGTATAATACGCTTCATAAATGCTCGTTTTTACTGCTTTTTAGTATCGCTAGGAATTGGAGGTGGCCCTTCTGGCACGATTGCCTCATATACTTGATCTCCTTTACGCTCTTTATATTCGGCTTTTACTTTTTTTAAAGCTTCTGGATTTTCATAAAGATCTGTCATTGTCATTGCCATTGCTTTCGATGCATATAACATTCCTTTATGACCAATACTCATCCCTCCACAGGCTACTACGGCCCATGAATGCCAAGGTGTGTCTTTTGGCGCGGTCGTTACACCTAAATTAATGTTCGGAACGTTCCAGCTTACATCTCCTACATCTGTAGAACCACCTCCAGGATGTTCTTTGGTTTCTTCAAGTGGATTAATAGCACTATCCATGCCTACTTGTTCTTTTTTGGTGATCTCCTGAATTTTTTTTCCAAAAGCAATTTCCTCATCGGTATAGGTAATCGGCCCAAGAAGTTCCAGATTGTTCTGCATTAGTTTACCTCCTTCACGGTTTACAAGTACTTCATAAATTCCGGATATTAATGAAATTTTGTAATCTACATTTGCCATAATAGCCGCTCCTTCTGCCATTTTCTGTACACGCTCATATACTGGCATCATACCGGATCTTTTTGTATCTCGAACACGCATCCATAGTCTTGAGTAATCAGGAACTACATTAACCACCTGTCCACCATCCTGAATGTGGTAGTGCATACGAACGGTTGGTTTTACGTGCTCACGATAATAGTTAATTCCTGTTGTATATAATTCTAATGCATCGGAGGCACTTCTACCATTCCATGGATCTGCAGAGGCGTGTGCCGCTTGTCCAAAAAATTCAACTTTAAAATCCACTAGTGCTAGAGAGCTTTGTACATCTGCTTTGGTAGATGCCGATGGATGCCAGCTAATATTAGCATCTACATCATTCCATAAACCTTCTCTAACCATCCATATTTTACCAAAATATTTTTCTTCACTTGGTGTACCAAAAAACTTTACTGTGCCTTTTATTTTACCACTTTGGATAAGTTCTTTTATGGCGATGGCAGCCCCTAAACTTCCTGCTCCAAATAGGTTGTGTCCACAACCGTGTCCTGCGGCACCTTCTGTGAGAGGAGATTTTGTGGGTTGCGCTTTTTGTGAGATTCCGGGTAATGCATCAAATTCTCCTAATACACTGATTACGGGTTTTCCAGATCCGTAGATGGCTACAAAAGCTGTTGGCATCCCAGCAACACCTCGTTCTACAGTAAATCCTTGTTTCTCCGCATAATCTGCTAATAATTTTGAAGATTGGTTTTCTTCAAAAGCAGTTTCTGCTAATGCCCAAATTTGATCACTGATACTGATAAGTTCTTGTTGATGTTTTTCTATCGATTTTATGATTGCTTGTTTACTTTCAGATGGTTTTTTTTGACCATAAATTGGAATGATCAACATAGAACACAGTAGTAAGTAAATAAAGTTGTTTGATTTCATAATAGCCCGGTGTTTAATGAGTTTGATTAAGATGATTACCTTAAAAATAATGTTTTTATGTTGATAATTGCATTTTAAAACATTCTTATAAGCGTTTACTTTTCGATTTTTAATATTCGTAATTAGGTCTTTTACGGCACAACCACATGTATTAAAAAACGTTTACTAATTGAGTTCTTACGAATACTCATTTGTTAACATTTGTTAACGTTAATTACAATAGTTTTAACCCATATTCAAGTAATACATTGATTATATAACTGTTATAAATAACATAAGAATTACTCCATAAAAATCAATTTTAAAATGAAGATTAATAGTTTATTTAACGTTTTTGCATTTATTCTGATTATTACATTTGTTTCTTGCCAAAATCTTGTTGTTAAGAAAGAAGATAGAACTTTAGAAAATGACAAGCTGATAGCTCAAGCTAATGTTGGTTCTAAAGAAACTAATGTTTCTACAATTAATGAGTTGATATCTTATGATATTGCATTTACAGAGTTGAATAAAATTGTTCAATCTTCAGAATATGCCGAAAAGTTTAGTGGTCAAAAATCATATACTGTATTTGCTCCGTTAAATGGTGCATTTAAGAAATTACCAAAAGAAACTAAAGATAAATTGATGTCCTCAGAAAACAAGGATGATATGACTTCTATTATGAATTATCATATTATTCCGGGAACTATCAATGAACAAGATATTATTAAAGCTATTAATGAAGGAGGAGGAAGTGTAAAGCTAAGAACCTTGGGCGGTACTAAACTAATAGCAAGTAGAAAAAGAGGTAAAATCTATTTAATCGATAAGAATGGTAATTCTGGTCGTTTGATGACAACTGATATTGAAGCAACTAACGGAATGATCCATACGCTAGAAACCGTAATGATGCCCAGAAAATAGAAAGACATAATTTAATGTGTTTGTTTAAAACCGGAGAACCTCACAATTAGATAGAGTTGTGAGGTTTTTTTTATGGGTTAAGGTAAAATAGGAATGGAATAATTTTCTACATTCTAGTCAATATTGGTAACTTCAAAATACGATAGTGAGTTGTTCAAGAACTGGGTTTAATGCATTTTTATTTGAATATTTAAGAATAAACTAAGATTTAGTAGTTCCAAGTTCTAAAGCTACTATTGCGAATATGATGAGGATTTCTAAGATGAAGTAGAGTAATCCTAAAGTGGTTAAACTTTCATAGAATAGATACATATATCTAATGGTTAACAAGCAATATCCTAAATTAGCAAAAGCAATAATTCTAAGTAAAGACTGCCAATTTTTTGGATTTAGGAAATAACATAAGATGGAATATGTAGCAAATATTAGACCTACTATAGACAAAAAGTAAAGCATTCTTTGAGGCATTCCAATATATTCCTGAAATGTAGTTAACACCACAGCCAGAGAAAACGAGGTAAGCAATGCACCCAATCCATCGACAAGGAAAAGTTGTCTTGGTTTCTTTCTGAAGGTGTCAATTAATTGCTGAATTTTGTGAATCATACTTCAAAACGGTGTTGTTTAGTTTTTATGAATCTTTAATAATCCAAAATCAAAAGGAGTCCAAAGACAAGATTTTAGATCACTTTGTTTGAAACCTGTATTTACCCATGTATTACAGGTGTTTAGGCAATTATAACTTCCATTAGCTTTATAAAAATTATCCATACTACCATAACTTATTTCGGGAACTATGGCTTTAGTGTTTTTAGTATTGGTTTTGAATGATTCTTTAATATAGGTTTGTAGTTTTATAAGTTGTGTAGCTGTTATTTTGATTTCTATCCAATGACATTGCGCTCTGGTATATCTCGTCACATGGATTAAAGAAGGAGAATTTAGTAGTGCAGCCTGAAATCTGTTCAGATTGTTGAAATCCATTGATTTCGCAGTCTTTGTATAATAAGTCTTGTCTCCCCAACCGAAGGATAAGAATTGCGTTTGCTCGCTATCTCTTAAACCATTATGAAGTAAAGAACCTATTTCCGTTTTCGGGATGATGATTTCTAGATGAATACCGTTGGTGGCTAAATAAATACTTTTACTTTGTTCCTCGCTATTCGTTTTTGGAGTTACGGGAATATAAGAACAAACTAAGGCAACAATTAAATATGTGATCGGAATTAGGAGTACCACTCCTAAGCATTTCAGTATCTTTTTTACCAGTTGCATAGTACTAGTTACAAAAAATCAATGAATTCTTTTGGATGATCCAGGAACTAATATCAGTTTGCTACGACCTAGCTATGCAAATTATACCTAACCTTTAGTAACTGTAATCGTATAAGTAGCCACGATATTACCGTTAACTTTTAGATGCATGTCATAGAAGCCTTTTCGGGTAAACGCGTGAGTAAAGGATATGATATTATCAACATTTTCAGTATTGTAAATCTTTAAATTCTTTTCTTTGGACCCTACATAATGGACTAAGGCGATATTTTTATCCATAACTGGGTTAGCTGATTTAAAACTAAATATAATTTCATCATTCTTATTGATAGAAACATCCATGTTCTGCGGATACATAGGAGTAATGTTGTTTCGGAAAGTTTCTGCGTAAACTAACGGAGCTTTTATAAAATCTGTAGATGTTATATTGTCGTCGAGTAGCCATTTTTTTTCTAAAGGAAAGTGGTTTTTCCCGAATAAAACTGGATCTGTCAAAAAGTACCCATCATTATATGCTGTTACAAAAGTATTATATTCGTTTAGGTATCCGCTTGCCCAGGTAGCATCGCATAAATACCATTTGCCATCTAAGCGCACAGCATTCCAGGAATGATTGGCCATTTCCAGTTCTTTTATATTCGACGTTACAGATCTTCCGTATCCATCTACAATTTCGCATTGTATGTTTGCTAGAAAACACAGTTCTTTAATCAAATAGGCATAGCCAGTACACATTGTTTTTTTGTGTTTCAGTAACTTTTTAAAAACAGTTTTCTTGTATTCGTGATTCCATCTCATAAATGAAATGGAATCATATTGAAGCTTTTTTCGTTTCTTAGTTACTGCAGTGAACTGTGTATTATCTCCTTTAATATTTTGGCACACCCACTTGTAGATAGCTCTAAATTTTTCTACATCATTGGGTAATGTATTTGTTAGTTGATGTGCTAAAACAGGAAGATTTTCTAAAGAAGCTCCTTTATTCAATTGGACAATGTTGTCCGCTCTTGTAAAATCTACAGATGCAAAATCAGAGATTTGAGCATATAGACAATTGGTGAAAACGGCAAGAAAAAAAATATAAAGGCTGGTTCTCATAACGATGCTAATTAATTCTTTTTTGAACTATATACTTTTTTTACCGCTATTTTTCCCATCAGGACACAACCAGATGTTTTTAGGTTTACATTTAAGGCGATATCATTAGCAGAGTTTTTATCCTGAATTACTACTTTTTTAGAAGTAAAACCTATATAACTAAACACTAAAACATCACCTTTTTTAAGTTGTACAGGAAACTCAAAATTACCATCAAAATCAGTAGATGTTCCTACCGCAGTACCTTCTAAAACTACATTGGCACCTGGCAACGGAATGTCGTTTTCAGAAACGATACCCTTTACTGTAATGTTATTTTCATTGATATCTTTCTGAAATTTTGAAGAGTTGTCGTCTGAAGTTTTTATTTGATTTTTGATGTGTTGTGCCTGTGTTTTAGTAAAAGAAAGTAATGCTATAAAGGCAAAGGCAATTCCACTAATGAAACTAATGTTCTTTCTTTTATGAGCAGTGTGAGTATAGGTTGTTAATTGCTCATTGTTAAATCTTCCACAGGTGTTTTTAGTGGTATTTGTTTCGAAGTAATGTATTATTTGCTTAGAACTCATGGTAGAGAAATCGATAACTTCTTTTGTGCAAGAATTACAAAATCCACCTTTTTTTGTTGGAGAAAAGCTATTGAAATTCTCAGTACAAGGACTTTTGATGTTTAAACTAAATTGATCATTCATAGTATTATTCTTTATAGTTAATACTTCAAACCTACTGTTACAGTAGATGATATGAAATGTGGAATTAGCGAACACCTCTTTTTGATTCGTAAAGCATTCTTTTTGGTGAGTGTGGAAATATTAAAACAATAAAATAACGAAGGTTATGAAGAGAGATAGGATCAAAAGTTATTGTATTTTAAACTTTAAAAGTTCTTCATACGGATCTCCGGTTAACCCTAATAGCTTAGCAAAAGCAGGTTCTGTTTTTAATCCTTGTTTTTTTAGTTTTAGTATCTCTTCTTTAAATCTTAGTCCCTTTGCCTGTAGGATTTTATACTCTTTAATCATATGCCTGTATGCATATTGTTTTTGAGTTGGCTGATTTTGCCCAAAAATTTCTATCACATATCTTTCTGATTGGAACTTAGCGATAACAGATGTTAGACCATTCCAAAAACTGGTTCTAATCTCAAAATCATTTTGATCAGCATACAATTTGGTTAAAGTCGTCTGAAACTCTTGGTGATTAGGACAATGACAGATGATATCCAAATCACTTTTTGGTGTATCAATCTCAATTGGTATAGTTCCGGTAAGGATAGGGTTATATGTATTTAACTTATCAAAAATTTCGAGCTCAGACAATTGTATATAGGCTTGCTGCTGTCTTTTATTTCCAGTTTTTAGGTATTCGATATTAGTGAAATCCTTGATCAACGGTTTTTATTTTTTTGCTTTTTAGAATAATCACAAACTTTTTGATTTAGTATTCTTTAGCTATGCTTTTTATTTACTAAATCAATCAACATTTTCTTTTAAGTATCGTTCTATTTTACTCATCGCCTTTGTTTTTTCAGGCGCATTATAATTTAACCAAAATTCGGGATTATAAGGTTTTGCTTGATTTTCAAGACTTACTCCAATTTGCATATTTTCTGCAAAAGGATAGTTTTCAATATCTTCAATTACTATTTTGTTAATGAAAAGTTCTTTTTTAGGATTCTTAGTAAATAAAAGCTTTGAAGGATTTTTAACATCATATATTTCCCAAGTATCCTCTTCTTTTTGATACTTCAAATACATTTTTCCATTAAATTCCTGATATTCAAAAACAACGTTGTAGTATACTACCTGCTGTCCGTTTGTTAATCGCCTTTTCCAAGGTTTTCCTTTATTTGTTGTTCTTGTAAGTTCCATTTTAACGAAAGCAAAAGATTCTGTATCTATATATAATATCGCTTTTTGGAAAGGTTTATCGGTTGCTATAATTTTATAAACGTATTTATTATTGTAAAGTAATACATCTTCTAATTCATATTTCCATCCTTTTTTACTTTTGATAGGTCCATAGTCAAACCTAATGAAGTCATCTTCTATTAAATCAACAATTGAGTTTTTCCTATCCCATTTTTCATTCCAAGGATTTTTTTGGGCAATGTAATTACTCTTTACTTCAACTAATTCTACTTTTGGTTCCTTGTCAATATTGTGTGCTTCGTTATAAAATCTAGCTGCGCACTCTAGATATTCTACATATGTACCATCTTCATTTTGGACATCACGAATAAAACCTTCAGATATATAAGGTTTTGTAGGATAGTTATTTTCAATTTCCAGATATGCTTTTTTTACAATATCCTTTGCCGTTAGTTTCTTCTTTTTGGTTGCGATGATTGTTACTTCACTTAATTCATCAATTTTGGAACTAAGAAATATTTTCTGATTAGAAACAAAGTCATCAACATTTATTTGAACCGATTCGTAACCTATACTTGATATTACTACCATATTCGGATCTTCAATCGATGAGAAATGAAAGGTGAAATTTCCTTCTTCATTAGAGGTTGTTCCGATTGTTTGTCCTTTAAGATAGATGGAAGCGAATACGATAGGTGTCCTCGTTTCTTTATCTAGTAATTGACCCGAAATTCTTTTGGTATTTTTTTGTGCTGTGATTGTTAAAGAAAAAAACAATAGGATAAAAGAGTAGATATAAGTTTTGCTCATATTTTGAAGACGAATCAGTTATGGTTTTGATACAATTTTAAAAATAATTCTGCTATTATCTTTAGTGAATATGGTTCTTTTTCGGAGAATTCTAGCACTAAATATATGACTTGAAACAGGGTACGTATACCTGAATCAATTTATTTATCCGAATATTTTTATTTCATTATTGATTTATAAAAGCTTTACTTGGCCTAAATTGGTATCTAGCACTACTGAAAAGAAAAAAGACTTTTTCGATTTGGGATCAAACTTTGCTTTAATTTTATATATGAAATTGTGTGTTCGTACTTTTTTAGTTCAATACTTTATTCATTACCAAATTTTCATAAGTATTAGATTCCATTGGAAAATCCACATTGCCTATTGAAACATAACCTTGTCTTTTATAAAAAGCAATTGCTCTGTCGTTCTTAATATAAACCTCCAGATTAAATTCGTTAAATCCGCTTTCGCGAACTTCTTTTTCAGCCTGATTCATTAATCCGTAACCAATTCCGTTTCCGTAAAATCGTTCCAAAACATACAATTTGTTTAGCTCGGGAATAGCTATTTTTCTAATTGGACAATTACTATTATAAATTATTTCGGCTACTCCAATAGGATTTCCATTATGATAAGCTATAATTAGCCGACTTGGATTTTCTTTTATTATTGTTTCAATAAGTTCTGGAGAGAATCTCTTGGTTATAAAATTTGCAAACTCGAATGTTACTCCATCTACCGCATAAGTTTGGATATAAACTGTTTTTAATAGAACGGATATCCTCAATGAATCTGGGAGTTTAGCTTTTCCGTATGATATTTCTGTCATTTTACAATTAGATTTTTATTTAATTCGGTTCTAAAGGTATGACGTAGAACATTAATTATAAGGAGCGTAGCACCTCTGAAGTATGCTGTACTTATAGATACAGTAGTATTGGTTCGAACTTATGAACTTTCTCTTTTTAATCATTATCGATAATAGTATCATCTTTTAATATTTTTTCGATTTGAGATAGTAAGCTTTTTTCTGCACCAACTATATCTAAAATTGTCATTTTAAGAACTTTCTTTTTTTCTTTATCAGTCTTTTCAATGTTTTGAAACATAAAATCCATTTGTTTTTCAATTCTCCAACTAAGATTTTCTTTTCTTTCTTGAATATCGGCTAATGCGGATAGTTTTTCATATTCTATTAATTCAATTTTAGAATTGGCAATAGCATTCCACGAATTAGTTTTTATCCTTGGAGCATGAACACCATTTGCTCTTATAATTATATCGTATATAGATACTTCTTCATTATTCATGTAAACTTCTATGCTGTCGGCAGATGCCAATTGCTTAGGAATTACTTTTTTTAGATCTATCAGGCTTTCTTCTAATTCTTTTTCGATAGAGGAAAATATTTGATTCAAATACTCTTTGTCCTTTCTATCCTCATTCCAATTGTTGATAAATAAAGCAATCAAAATTCCAATTATTACAGTAATAGTTTCTCTGATGAATTGACTTAATTGTTTCATTCGTAATTATTATTCATCCTATTATTGTTTGATGCTATGTTAATATAGCATTTTTTCTTGCTGACCGATAGTGTTCGGTAGAAGAAATATTAGAGTGTAATAAGCTTTTTCGCTTTAGTTCGTTACTTAGCAGGCTTAATTAAGGTCTACTGAATTTTTGGGTCAAGTAGAAATGCTCCTTAGGTAGTTGTTACTTTTTTTCTTCTCGCAAGATTTTATCCATTTTACGACCTCTTGCCAATTCATCAATCAACTTTTCCATGCGTCTACATTGTTTATATAATTCAAATTCATCTTCTATTTCTTCAATTCGATACCCACAAACGACTCCCTTAATCAAGTGTGCGTTTGGATGTATTTTAGCTTTTTGAAAAAATGTTCTAAAGGTTACTTTTTCATCAATAAGTGTTTGTAGAGCATCTTTATCAAAACCAGTAAACCATTTAATTACTTGATTGAGTTCTTCTTTTGTTCTTCTGTTTTTTTCCAGTCTATTGAGGTAAAGTGGATAAATGGATGCAAATATCATATTGGCAACCTTTTCATTTTTTTCGGCTGTAACTTCCATTTTTATTTTCTTTTGAATTGATTGGTGCTAACATGTTTGTAAATAGATTGTTGGGTGTTTTTAATCACCTAATTTAGCAAATAGAAATTGAATAGAAAATCCGTGAGAATTTTCGTAAACAGTCTAGAACTAGTTTTACTATTTGCAATGTTTTTCTAATGCTTCTAAAACCATCCAATTATTATCTCCAAGTGACACAGCTTTTTTTAGATCTGCACAAATTTTGTCCGATTCTGATTCTGGAATTTTAGCTTTTTTTGTTGCGATTATTTGGATGTCTTTTGATTTTGATAAGGTTCTTCCATTTCCAAGTTCGTGCTTTCTAATTAATGCAAAAGCTCGATTCGAATATGCATTCGTAAAATAGGGCTCAATCTCCAAAGTTTTGTCAAAATCTTTGATTGCCTCATCAAATTTAAAATTGTTAAGTTTTGCAGTAGCTCGTGCAAAATATCCGTCAGCCCAATTTTCGTTAAGCTCAATACACTTTGAATATTTTTTTATGGCTGATTTAAAGTTTCCTTGTTTATAATATGTTTGAGCTTGATTATAAATTTCAAAAATCTTATCATTTATCTTATCTTTTTGATAAACTCCTTTAATATAAACGGTTTTACCTTTTTCTTTTCCAGTTGAGTAATATGAAACAGATTCGCCATCCATTTTTCCATTATCGTTAAATGTAGTCCGCTGTTTTAATTGTTGATTTGGATGATACATTTCCCAAATTCCAATTTCTTTACCATTCTTAAAACTCCCTTTTTGCATTAAAGTTCCATCTTTGTAAAATCTTTTTTCCAGTCCGTTTGAAATTCCGTTCTCGTATTCAATTTCATTAGACACATTTCCATTTATGTAGTAGAGTAGGCGCTTCCCTTTTAATTTACCATTAAACAAAAATCCTTCACCTTCTTTTTTCCCGGTTAGATAATAGTCAATAAATTTTCCCGAATAAGGTGTTGAATTATTTTTTAAATACCAACTCCCATTTTTTTTGGTCATTAATTTAGTTGTGGGAATTGCTTTAATGCTATCTGGTCTTTTGATATATTCTTTTGTGAAAACATAAATAATTCCATCGAAATCTTTGTAGCCTAAAGATTCCATAGCTTTTTTGTCTTTTACGATAACTACATTATCAATTTCATTTTCTGTTAATGTCGCAAATTCTTCCTTTGGTTCTTCGATAACTGGAATTGAATCGACAACGTATAAGACGTTCTCATTTTGATTCTGACTGAAGGAAATTATAGGTGATAAAGTCAGTAGTAAAATCAGTATTTTGTTTTTCATTCTTAATTTTTTCAGCTTGTTGCCAAGGTTTAATATATGTGTCGTAGCGAGGTAAAATGTTACCTAGTCTTGGACATTATCTACGCATTGATTGCTATATTTTCTTTTTACAAGCATTACGCTTTCTTAAATATACAAAGACCATTCGATTTAGCAAGAAACAGCTATGATCATACATATAGTGTTAAGTATTTTTTATTTTTTCATCGATTTTAGTCTCTTTAACCTCAAAGCTATTTCAATAGATACATAGAGAAGAACTACAAAAATTAAACACATTATCGTAATAAAAATTAATTCAGGTTTGGTTTGAAGTTCGGTATATATTTCTAGAATTATAAATATTTTGGTTATTGTCAATATAAAAAGTGTCGTATAGATAATCCAATTATTTTTTGTTTTATCATTTAAGATTTTATTTATTTTCAGGAGGCTATAACCTACAAACACACAACAGGAAATAATTAATAATAGTTGAGAAGTGCTTCCCGGATTATGACTAGAGGAAGCAACAAGAAAAAATACAATTGGAAAAAGTATCGATAATCCAACACAGAATATGCCTAAAACTATTCTAACAATATTAAAAAGCATTTCTCCTAGTGGGTTTATAAGTAATTGTACTTAACGTTTAATATATGTCTCATTATAGCAAGGCACAATGTTATCTAATTATGGACAAGTCTTCACTTATTTTATACATTATTTTACTTTATAAAACAGTAGACCATTATAAATATACAAAGACCATTCGATTTAGCAAGAAACAGCTATAATCACATACTTGATGTTACCATAAGTGTTTTATTATTTATTTTCATTACTCATATACGTTATGAGCGGGTTTTAAATTCTATCATTATTCATAAAACTTGCTGCAAAAACTCCTATTACAATGTACATAAGTAAATTCCGAATCATATTAATTTTAATTTGAGATTGGATTCTTTGAAGATGAGTATAATTACAAAAATTACAAGTCCTTGGATGATTGTTTTTAGAGCTATGTCTATAATCGTATTCATACCAAAAAATATCGCAAACGGAGTCCGATGTAAAGTCCGATAATTAGAGAAATCAAAACGATTTTTGTTATTTCAGATTCCGTTCTTTCAATACGTTTTCCAACTCTTTATCTTTTTTTGAATTTTTTATTATTCGATAAATAAGGTACATCGGAAATAACATTGGTATAAGAAACGCTATTAAGTTTTTTCTAACACCTAAACTCCAAGATACAATTCCAACCGCAACGATTCCGGCTAGAAACCCAATTATTAAAGCATTTACAATTTTTCTCTTTTTTAATTTCTTTTTTTCAATCAAAAGTTCTTCATCAGTTAATTCGGATAGCTTGTTTTTTTCCATTAATATTTTTTTATAAATTTCTAGCTTAGCATTAAAGTTTAGTGTAAGAAGCGTTTTAATGCTTTGTTGCACAGTGTTGTACTTGGTTTTTTTCTTATTTGTCTTTCATTGATTTTTTTTTCAAAATTTCAATGATTTCATTTTCTCTTGCTTTGGATATATAAAATTCATTAGATGCTAATATAGCTTTGTGAGTAGAATGATTTTCAATAAATGGTATTACTTCAGATTTCACATGCTTTAGCCATGAATCAGCAGATGAGTTGAGTTCTTCAGCATTACATCCTTCTATGGTTTGAATTTTAATTTTTGCCATCACTAGATATTGATCATTGTAAACATCGCCAATATCGGAATCGTAGTACACTATAGTAGTATCATAAAACCCATATCCGAAAGTTTTGTATTCAAAGATTATAAAAACTGACAATTCATGCCCTAAGTTTTTGAATAAGCGCTTTGATGTTTTCGTATGTCTTTTAAAATTTACTGTTTTAAAAAAGGGAACAATTATTTCTTTAAAGATTTTATCAAATTCTCTTTTTCTATTCTTTATGGTAAATTCTTCAGACATTCGTTTCGTTAATTAAGCACGATCTTTAATATATGTATTGGAGTAGTGCGAAATGTTACCTTTTTTTCGATATTTCTAGTACATTGGTTGTTAACTTTTCTTTTTTGAGACCATTGCGTCAATGCAAAAATACTCAGACTTTTCAAATAGTCCCATAACCGCTATGATCAAATATATAGGGTTGT
The DNA here is from genome assembly GCF_003443675.1 of Aquimarina sp. BL5. Taxonomy (NCBI): domain Bacteria; kingdom Pseudomonadati; phylum Bacteroidota; class Flavobacteriia; order Flavobacteriales; family Flavobacteriaceae; genus Aquimarina; species Aquimarina sp. BL5. The sequence goes on from NZ_CP031963.1 coordinate 4,684,258, forward strand.
GATACGTTACTTTTTTAATTTCATAAATTCAATCAATTCATAGGTGTAATCCAAACACTTCTCACAAAAAAGCAATTCGGTTTTTGGTGTAAGAAATCCAATATTCTTGAACTTACAAAATTCCGTCATTGAGGAAAATATAATTCCATTAATTGATTTATCAAGTTCTTTTCTCTTTCTTCCGATAATTTTAATAGCTGATTTACGAAATGTTTCTATTTTTAGTTCCAATTTTTGAATCGAGTCTTGCATTTTTTTTAATTCCGTTGGGGAATAATCTAAGTGCGGAGCATCTGAAATCCTTTTTTGAAAAGGGCGAACTATTAATAAAAGAGAATCATTATACTTTTCCTCTAATTCTCTTATAAAATTTTTGTTAGTTTCATATTGCGGTAAAGAGCTTTTTATTTTTTCGTAATCAAAGTATCCTCCCGCATTCTGTCCAAATCCGAAATTAGAGAATGATAATGATATTATTAAAACAATCGATTTCATAAATGTATCGGAACATTTTATATATGTATCGTAGTAGTGCGAAATGTTACCTTCCCTTTTGATTTTTCCATTTTTTAAGCATTGCGTTTTACTAAAAATACAATAACTATTATATTGATAATTTAACTTTCAATGTTAGTGTTACGATTTCATTACTTTTTAACAAGCCATTGCTCAAAATATAATTTTTCAATCAATTTTCTGTCTGTTGTTTTGATAATTTCTTTAAGAGAATTTGTAATTGATAAATCAACCTGATACCATATTAGCTCATCTTCATTATCAAAATCAAAATCGGAGTCAATATCTCTAATGGTTCTAAAAATTATTTTGTCAGTATTTGGAACTATTTGATAGGTTTGTAAATTTTCGTTTAATGGAGAAAGTCTAGTTAGTTGACTTCCGTCAATATTGGAAACAAATAGATGAAGAGGATCTTTGAAATTGTATTTCTTATCTTTATTATAGTCTGTATCACCGATTTTATATAATATTCTGTCTTTCAAAATTGGACCTGAGTTTTTAATATTACATCTGAAATCTGAAATACGAACTTTAGAATTTGTAAGTAAGCTAGTTTTGTTACTAATGTTGTTGTAAAATAGAATATTCCAATACCTGGGGTAGTTTTCTACTTCGTATTCAGAACTACTATATCTTTTCCTGTTGTAACTTTTTTGAGTTGTTATCGGGAATAGTACCTGATTCGTGCTATCTATAAAAGTTAAATCATCATATATAAAGTTATACTCATTCAAAATCGAATCTATTTGGGTTTGAGTAAGGTCTTTTTCCTCAACAATCCCTATTCTAGGTTTGGATTGATTACAAGAAGATAATACTAATATAAAAGCAATAAAATTGAATATTTTTTTCATGGTGTATGGTAAGGTAGATAGTTTACACTATTGGTTTTGATAAATGTATGTATTGTTCCTTTCTTTCGAAAGTACGAATATCAAAATATCCTAACAATACATTTCTATAAAATAAATTATATATAAAAAGTCCGCAATATCCATAGTAAGCAGGTAATTACTAGTAAAGAATTATAGCGTTGTTAGCTACTGGATTTCTTCTTTAATGAATTCGGATTGTGCTTAAATAAGTCCAGATTACAAATAGAATTTGTAGAGGAACCCTAAACCATAAATAGGCAAGACCATGTCCGTCAAACGTTCCTTTTTGATAGTTCACATTATGTATTGAAGCATAAATATTAGCAGGTAACATCAGAACAAGAAAAATAATGAGTGTCCAACCAGATATATATATCAATCGAGGAATAAGAAGGCTTATTGCAAGTAAAATTTCAAATATTCCTGTTAGATGAACGAATGTCTCTTTATAGGGAATAAATTTAGGTATCATCATAGACATACCTTTTGTAAATGCAAAATGCCCAATCGCTGTAAATAGGAGCATTATTGACATTGCAATTCGAGCCGATAACGCAAAATCATAATCCTTGTTGATAATCTTGATAATAAACAAAGAAATTACAAAACTTGATAAAAGTATAATTAAAGATTTCATATAATTAGATTTTTGAAATACAAAGGTCAACAATGCATTTATAACAGTAATTGACTTAAGTTAAATAATACGTTTTCTCTTCTTAACCAAAGTCAATTTATAACTCTCTAAATGAAAGTAGTTTTGTAGTATGATTTAAAAATACGACACTATGAAAACATTGTCTAAAGCTTCAGGGATTGCGTACTTATTAATTTTCATTTCTGGTTTTTATGCAAATTTTACAATTCTAACATCTCTTGTAGATTTGAATAATAGTGAACAAACAACCTTGAATATTATTAATAATTCTATCCAGTTTAGACAAGGATTGATTGGGTTTTTGGTAATGCTAACTTCAGATGTGTTTTTGATTTGGTCATTATTTAAAATCACTGAGCCAACTCATAAAACAGTATCATATATAGCATCCTTATTCAGAGGTTTACACGCTTCGTTTTTTTTAATTGCTTTAGTCAAATTAATTAAGGTCTATACTATTACTTCTGAAGAAACAAATTCTGTAGAGTTGCAAACTAGTATAATTGATTTACTATCTAATTTCGATAAGCTTTGGACGATTGGTCTCCTATTTTTTGGTGTACATTTATTGTTACTTGGTTTTTTAGCCTTAAAATCAAATTATATACCTAGAATCATTGGTTTTCTATTGATTCTAGGTGCTTTAGGTTACGCTATTGATGGATCTTCAAAATTATATTTAGCTAGTTATAGTGAATATCAGTCTTATTTTGAGGCTATTGTAATTTTTACTGGTGTAATTGGTGAGTTGTCTTTTACAATTTGGTTATTGGTGAAAGACTTTTCTCAAAAAAAACTTTAGTATATGATTTCTTTAAAGGACTATGTAAAAAGACGAAATGGTGTTCCGCTTGGACATTCGAATTCTTTAGGTAATATGCTAAAAAGGTCTTTGGGAGCAAAATCTTTTGATTTGTTTTGGATACACTGTAATCCTATATGGAATTACTACCTCAATAAATATATTTACAAACCATTAAAAAGGATAGGTCATTCGTATGCGGCCATAGTCTTAACCTTTGGTTTTTCAGGTTTTGTACACGATTTAATAGGTCTCTTAATCTACGGAAAATTGTCTTTCCTATTTACTATTTGGTTTATGATTATGGGAATTATAGTAGCAATTTTTAAAAGAAATGGGCTTGCATACAAAGTACAAAAAGAAGAATTAAACTATGGTTTTAATTCTATATTGATTCTTGTTAGCTTTTTACTTGCAAAGTGCGTACTCAATGGAATTCATTTTTTTAAAACCTAACTAATATTAATTATGAAAACACTTATTAAAATAGTAATAGCTTTAATATTAATGTTTTTCACAATGTTTAAAACAGTAGCACAAGATGTTACTCAATCTTATAAAGATTCATTAGAAATTGTTGTTAGAAAGTATTACGATTTAAACCTTAAAACATTTCGACCTACATCAACAATTAGTGATATTGATAGCATATTTGAATATTTTACTGAGGACTTTACCTATATCCACCCAAAATATGGTGGTATTTATTCTCGGAAAGATTTATATAATGGTTATGTTCGAAATCAAAAAAATGGAGACTATATAGGGAGGATTTCAGCTATTAAAATACAGAATATAATTGTCGGACTCAATGTTGTTGTGGTACAAAGAATCTACGTGTTAAACGATAATGGAAGCATTACAGAAGGAGAGCCACAAGTAACTCTTTTTGAATTTAAAAAAAGTAGAATATCTAAAATATTTGAGTACTGGTAGTAAAGAAAAAACAAATATTATGATCTGTTTTTCATAATCCTTTTTCTGATTCTACTTAAAGATTCTGGTTTTACACCAATATAACTGGCTAAATAATAGAGTGGAACTCTGTTTAATAGCTTTGGCTTTTCATTTAGTAAGCTTAAATAACGTTGTTCTGGTGAAGAAATTAAATATGCAGCCAAAGAATCTTGTTGCTTACCTAAATCTTCTTCAACTGAAGTTCTACATAAGGTTTCGTACTGTGGAACTTTTTCTATAAGTTCTAGTTCTTTATCCTTATTTAGAATGGCAAGTTTACAATCTTCTATGCATTCAAAATAGTGTTTTGCAGGTGTTTTTTGATGTAGACTTGTAAATGAAGCAATTGATGAGTCTTCCTCATAAAAATTAGTTGTTACCTCATTGCCATTAATGATATAATATTTACGAACTAATCCAGATAAATTTTGATAGGATTCCTTCGAGACTTGACCTTCTTTTAACAGTATTGTCCCTTTCTCAAAGATTTTAATTGGAATACAATCTTCAATTATTTTAGCTTCTTCATCAGAAATTTTTATTGCTTGCCTAATAAGTTCTACTATTTCACTAAACATTGTTCAAGTTATATTTTGTTTCAATTTTTCAGCTTGTGGCTAATGGTAAGTGTAAAAAGCGTTTTAGTGCTTTTTCACACAGTGTTGCGTATAGTTTTAATCTTTGAAAACGGGTTTATTAGCTCTCACGTAACTGCTAAACTCATAATAGTCAATGTATTCAAATAAGCCACCTTCCGAACAATTATCATCTAATAAACTTGCATTTTCTTTAAAGGAGGCTGCTTCGTGTATATTATTATGCAATAATGGAATAAATTCTGATAGTTTTTTATCATTATAATTAAATGCTTCAGGGGATTGATTTTGGTTTAATCGCCAAGAATTTCCAAAGGCGTATGCGCAATTGGCTGAACCTAAAACCTCAAAAAAGTAATCTTCCGGAAAAAAGAATCTAGCGTTTAAGTTATTCCCAACAAAAGCTGATCCATGATTATAGTCTCCCAAAAGGCAATTGGTTACAGTTAAGTCTTCAAAAACAAAAAACATTCCGCTGGTTGTTACATTTTTTGCTGCAACACTTCCTGTTACAAAAAGTAATTGCATAGGATCATCAATAACGGAAATGGTGCCATCAACCGTTAAATTTCCGTTTACTATCAATACGCCTATCCCCAATTCAGCCATGCAATGTAATTGACTTAAATGCAAATCTCCATCATGAAATACAATATCTTTCTCTGTATCTATAGCCTGTTTAGCTAAATGCATAAATATACCTCCGACATCTGTAATATTTATCGTTTTTTCTTCCGTTTTTTTTGCTAAAATTGGTATGATAGTTTCATTAATAAATTCAGTGTCAAATTGCTTTAGCAAATAGCTTTTTCCGTTTTCAAAAATTGCTTCTTTAATAGTTGCAATTTCAGATTCAGAAATAGTCGTATCCTCATCAGAAATCAACTTCTTTTGTATGATTGGAGGATTCAAGTGTTTATCATCTTTATCGTAATAATCAAAGCTAACTGGAGTTCCTGGTTTTTTAACCGCCTTGTATACTTTGTCATCCGAATTACCAAATGCAAATACCTCTGAACTACGTTCTGATGATTTTAAATAAACATCTTCTATTTGTACACCATTTTCAAAAGTTCCGTATCTGGAAACTTCACCATTAGGATGAAATCTTTTGAAACTTAACATGCTTCCACTATCATCAAAAAAAGTTTGACAACATAAATGTCCTTTTGGAGCTAACCACCACTTCCATTCACCTATATGCCTGCCTTGGTCATTTTTTATACCAAGTTCCCATTCATTTTGTGAGGCATTCCAAATGGCTTCTTTTGGAACTGTTATTGGTCTTTCTTGATTATTATTCATATTTATTTATTATACAATGTGTTAGCGAATCGTTTTTATTGATTTTTACTCAATTTAGCATTTCTCCAAATTCTTTTTTTGTCAATATACTCTTCGTTAAAATTATAAATCTGAAAATTTATAATTCCCGAAATATTTAGGTTTTAAGCGCAATATATCAAGTCTCTTCATTTCAGTTTGTATTTCCAAAAATTACTTTCCGACTTTTATGAACTCTATCGGATTAATTACTTTTTTTAGATCATTTTGGTCGTTAATTTGTAAGTCTGAATTATAAATAGTAGTCAAAGTAGGTATTTCATACGCATTCAATTCGTTCACTAATTTTGGTTTTTCTGAAATAACTTTATTCAATTCTATTTGTTCCTTTTCAGTTAATTTAGAAATGAAAGATGCGTCACAACTTTCATAGCTGAAAGATTTTTTTAAATTTAGAGTTCAGAAATCTTTTAGATAATATGATACTATTTTCTTGATCTCCAATTCTTTTGTTTTCAGGTATCAACGATGAACTTTCATCATAATACCTATCTAATATCTTTTCATCCCTATAAATTCCTTTTGAATAAGACTTTACCCAATCTCTAATTTCTATAGTGTTTTTCAATTCAGATTAGTTTTAGTAAAATGTTTGCCAACGCCCCTTGTATGAGTACTCTGCTCGCTCCCCTGTCCAACTAAGATACTTACATAAGACCAGAATATAAAGAAAATAGGTATAAAAAGAGATTCGTAATCAATCTGCTTAGTTGATGTTAGTACGTGTAAATTATCATCTAAACATTCAAAGTTAAGATGGTCTCTCTCACGGATCTTATAAAAGTATGGACTCGCTCCAGCCACTTGCACTTTTACACGAAAATGGTCAATACCTGGTAGTTATTTTGGTATTTCTGATAGCGTGAGTATTATGGAACCATCAAAACGATCAGCATGACCAATAATGAGTTAGGTCTATTGAAGCAATGCAACTATCTAATGAATGAGACCCTGGAATTTAAACCAAGGTCTCATCAAATTTTTTATAAGCCATAACGCCATTCTTCAGGAACGTATGCGTACGAGCCATCAGCACGACGATCAACGTAACCGAACGAAGGAAAAGGAATATGAGTTGCAGTGATCACGGTGCGATCTGTTGCTGCCATGTCAAATAGTGTCTTACGAGTTTTGATGGAGTCTTCAGCGCTGTAATCCCAGATAGCCATTGCTTCTATATCGGTAAACTGGATAGCGGCACTAATAACAGCATCACCGATGATGAGCAGACTTTCGCCTTCACTTTCAATACGGTAACCTGTATGTCCAGGGGAGTGCCCGGGCAGCGGGAATGCAGTAATACCATCGCCCAGATAGGTTTCGCCATGGAATGTACTGATTCTACCGTCATAGGCTTTTTGCCATCCACGGCCCAAATCGAACCATGGCTTCGAAATTTCTACAGATTTAGACTGAGCTTCTGCGTTCGTCCAGTAATTTAATTCAGTACTTTCGACATGAATCTCTGCATCTGGGATAAGCATGCCGCCTTCAGTTGTCAAAAGACCAGCTATATGGTCAGGATGCATATGAGTAATCAATACTTTGTCAATGTCTTCTGGCTTCAGTCCAACTTGAGAGAGGTTACCTGGAAACAGTCCTGCGTCAGGACCAAATAACTCGGCAGCCCCACTGTCAACCAGGATAAGTTTTTTTCCCGTATTGATCAGGTAGGCGTTCACGCCATTACGTATAGATCCAGGTGGCTGGAAAGCCTTAGCCAAGTATCCATCAAGTTTATCAGCGCTTGGGTTGGCCCATATTTCATGAGCTAGGTCTACGTATCCATCACCGAGTACAGTGATTTCGTAGGAGCCTAGTTTACGTCGGTAGATCTGCGAGACCTGAGAACCTATCTGGGGTACTGCAGGACGGTTCGTTTTTTGTGTATTAGTCATAATCTGTAAATTTTATCATTTGTCAAAATTGACATTGTAAAGGTATTTGGTACTTGAAAAGATAAATATGACAGATGTTAAGAAAACAGATTGACATATATCAAAAAATAAAATTGACCTATATCAATAGAAGTTTATCAGGAGAAGCTACAGAAAGGATAATGAAACAGTTTTTAATCTTTAATATAAATGGACATTTAGTTAGGCAATTAAATCTAACAGGAGAAATAAATAGTGCTCAATTAAACTTATGTCAAGTACAAAGCGGAGATTATATTATTAAAATCATAACTCAAGAAGGAGTGGCGGTAAAAAGAATTATGAAATTATACTGATAAGTCATTTAATATTTCAACAATAAAAAAAGACATTCTTGGAAATAGAAATCCCATCTACGCATCAAAAGTAAGTTGTATATGATGTTTTTGTATTAAGATTAGTTACGTAGTTTTAGCACCTAATTTAGCAAATACAAACGAAATAGAAAATCCGCGAGGATTTTCGTAAATAGGCTAGAACTAGCAATTAATTTTATACGTTGTGCCTGTTGCACAAGTTAGTAAAAAGGATTAATTTCATGATATGCAAGGAAAAAAGATATATCAAGAGAAGTTGTTTAGTGATTTCCGTTTAAGTGATCGTGTAGCGGAGACCAATTTTTATTATCGTTTAAAGAGTGTTTTGCATTTAGACTTTTTATATAAAAAAACCAGTACCTATTACGGTAGAAGTGGTCAACGTAGTATTGATCCTGTAGTGTTTTTCAAGCTTTGTTTAGTTGGTTATCTAGAAAATATTATAAGCGATAGAAAGCTTATCGAGCACTGTAGTATGCGCTTGGATATCCTCTATTTTGTGGGCTATGACATTGATGAGACACTACCTTGGCATTCGACTATCAGTAGGACACGCCAGTTGTTCCCTGAAGAAATTTTTGAACAAGTATTCATCCACATTTTGGAGATGTGCATCGGCAAGGGTATGGTAAAAGGGCGCACCCAAGCGATAGATTCTGCACCTGTAAAAGCAAATGCCAGTATGGATAGTCTGGAGTTAAAAGTTCCTTGTCAAGATTTAGAAGCACACTTAGCTGCTGTACGCCATATTAGCCATCGGGATCAAGAGGTTTTTCGCAAAGCCAAGGAAAACAAAGCCAGTGAAGAGCAGCAAAGTATTACTGCCACAAAACAAGAACTAAAAAGTATTGAGTCCAGGAACAAGAACTGGAGCAAGAATCAAGACAGGCGCCCAGGTGCAAATAACAAGGGTAGCCGTTATACAAGCAACAAGACACACTACAGTCCAACCGATCCAGATGCTAGAATAAGTGTGAAGCCAGGCAAGGCTCGAAAACTCAATTATAGCAGCCAACTTAGTGTAGACACGGCAAATCATGTGATTACTGACATCAAAGCTTATCATGCAGATGGTAAGGATAGTCAATATATGGAGGACATTGTAGATCGTGTTCAACGGCGGTTGTGGAAGTCAGGATTTCAATTAGAAAACGTACTGGCAGATACAGGATATAGTAGCGGAGAGGTGTACGCTTATTTAGAAAATAAAGAGATCAAAGGTTACATACCACCACATGGCACTTACAAAGGTGGTCCAGATGGCTTTGAATATATAAAAAGTGAAGATCATTATATCTGTCCCAACAGAGCAATAGTACCTTTCAAGAAAGTGTTCAAAGACTACCGTACCCAAACCTTAAAGAAAGAATACCGTATTTCCAGTAAAATATGTAGAGACTGTCCACTATCACTTAGCTGTTTGGGAAAAACAGCTAAAGAAAAGAAATTTAGTGTAACCTACTATCGGGAGGAATATGAGCGTAACAATGCTCGACTAGCCACTCCCAAAGGCAAAGTAATGAAAGCCAAACGGCAAAGTACTGTAGAGCCTGTTTTTGGAACCCTCACCCAGTTTATGGGACTGCGCAAGATCAACACTATTGGCATAAAGCAGGCTAACAAAGTGATGCATCTATCGGCAATGGCTTATAATTTAAAGAAATATCTAAAATTCACAGAAAAACGAGTAAAAAGTGAAGCAAAAGCACTTGCTCCTCTTTTTTTTGAAAAATTGGTCTTAATACAAACACTAGCCTTCATTTTAAGCACTCAAATTTTTGAAATTTCAACAAGCATTTTCAAAATAAAAGAGGTTTAAAATAGTATTTTTAATGTCAACCCCATCAAAAGTTAAGTACTTGTGCAACGGTTACCGTTGTTGTAGCACGTTTTTATTCCGTTATTAATAATACTAAAGGTATAATCCCATTGTTAAAACTATGTATACAAATCGCTAAAAGTATTCCAGAATTTAATCTCGCATAACTATAAATAAATCCAGCCACAAGATGCGGTAATACTACTATTGGTGAGAAAATCAATAATTCAGTTGTTAATTCGTAATTTACTATATGTGACAAACCAAATATTAAAAGTAATCCATAAAATATTTTTCGCTTATTCATTTTCCAAAAGTTAGAAAATAATTCAACAAATTTTTGATTTAGACTTAAATATAAAACTACCCCTATTCCTGCAGCAATTAATATGCAATAGAGCCTTTCAAGTTCCGAGATATTCTTTAAAGTGAAATAAGATATTCCGATTATAGTTATTGTTAAATTCGTTTTTGTAAATAATAGCCCAATTCTGTAAGTGAACTCTTCTATGATTGGTGCTATAATTGCAATCATTAAAATTTTTGAAACTGGACCATAACTTTTAATTTTTTCTCCAGTAATATGCTTTGGCATTTCAAAAATTCCATAAGAATCTAAAAAATATGAAAGTCCGAAACAAAATGCTTTCAGCAGTATGAGAATTCCGTAGAGCTTCAATCCTAGAAGTATAGTTTCTTTAAAATTTCGTTTCTTTTTTGGTAAAAATCCAGATTTAATTAAAATCCAAATATTCTTAAATTCATTCAAATGTTTGCGATTTTCTAAAATATGCTACAACGTTAATTGTATGAAATGTAGTGTATAAAAATATACTATATTTAGGTTTACTACTGAACCAATTTTTCATATTTTGATTTAGCTTTTCAGTTTTAAAGCCAAATTTAAAAACTTGGCGACCCTTGCAAATAAAACCTAGCCTTTTGGTTTGGGAATTATTAGCTATGTTTTATATACAGCGTTACCTACTAGATTTTTACTCAATTTAAATAATCTACGACTGTATCTAATATTTGCTTTGTTCTCAATATACGAAAATGTCCAGTTCCTTCAACTTCTCGAAACTCAGATGCAGCCCAATTTTGATGTACATTTTTCGACCTTGAAATTGGAATAATTTTATCATTTTTATCGTGAATGATGAGTGCTTTTTGGACATTGATAGTTTTTACAAATTCACTAACATTTAGGGTTTCAACAGGTACTCCTGTTTCTTTTTCTAATCGATTAATCAGTTTACTTTTAACATTGTCATTAATTCCAACCATTTCGGAGACGTCATCTATTCTTTCGGTAAACTTATCTGGTGTAGTTAATAAAACGTACTTTTTGATGTGTAATTCTGGATTATTAAACAAAGCATATGTTGTAGCAACTCCACCAAATGAATGACTTACTAAGGACTCGACGTTGTATTTTTTAATTAGAACACCGACCAATTCTGAGAACTCAAATAAACTTGTACCTCCTTTGCTACTAAATCCATGTGATGGTGCATCAAATGAATGTACTGTATATCCATTTTCCAAAAGAATTGCTACTAAATCAGAAAAATTTCCTGCCTGACCTTCCCAACCATGAATGAGAAGTACTTTCTTTTGACCACCTTTCCAAGTGTATAGTTTTATATTAGATTCCTTAAATTTAAAGTCTTCTTTTTCAGACTTATCTAAAGTATTCAATTCGTTTTTTCGAAGTTTACGAACTTGAGGATTGGTCAATTGATTATATGCAAATGAAGCAATGGCACTTGGAAACAAATTAGATGCTATTCGGACTAAGTTTTTTTTCATATCCGCGATGTTTTTTAGCTTGTAGATAACGTTAAATATATGGAAAGTAGGGCGGAAAACAAGCTATTATTTTCGGTTTAGCCACAAGTCAAAACTTTTATTTTTTTATCTTTTTTGTTCTAAAGCCAAATTTTATATTTAGCGGACTTTGTTATAAACTCTAAAGTTTTGATTATGCGCTAAAACCAGTGCTAATTATAGTCGTTGTTACTTACTGGCTTTTTTATTCGGTCTTATTTTCTTTTCAGATATTGACATTACAATACTTTTTGGTCGAGAATTCTTTTCGGTCAATTCTTTATTTAAATCTTCAGAAATTCCTACAGCTTCCCAAAGCATAGTTTTTATTTCTTTTTTCGGAAAAGACTTGAAGTCCTTTATTGAAATATGTCTTATCAACTTTCCTTTGCCATTTAGCTTTACGGTTTCTTTTGTCAATTCCGCTCCACGATTAAATCCGAAATTCACGTGTCCAGAATAAACTGCAATGTGGCAAAAAGCATCTTTTAGATTTTCCGATTTTGAGTAAGCCATTGCTACCGCGTTATAATTGTCCCAAATCAATTCGTTCGATTCTGGAACCAAATCCGTTATAAAATCCCGCAATTCCATTGTTAAATTTTGGATTCGCTCGTCATATGGCTCTAAGAACTTTTTAAGTTTTGGATTTGGTTTCATGTCTTATTTATATATGATTTTGGGTGAAGGTTTTAAATCAGCTTTTTTAATTCAAATTCTGATTTTAAATTATCATATTCCTGTTTGCTAATCATTTTTATATTGAGTAACCATACAATATTTGCAATAAATTGATCTTGATTTAAATCAAAATCGATAAGTGTTTTTTCTTTTCTTTGTTTTATTTCTTTTATAATTTTTAATCACTTGCACCTAAGGTTCTTGTATATGGCTCGTAGCAAGAAAATTATGAAATTATTTTCGGTTAAGCACAAGCTAGATTTTTAAATTTTACTATTTCTAAATATGCTTTGACTTCGTTTATGTAATTTGTTGGTTATGATCTACGTAATTTGTTATACAACGTATTTTAGTCACAATTTATCGTGTTTGAATAAAATCCAGCTTCATTTTCGAAAAAGTTATCGTAGTAACAATTTCTATTCTCATTTTCTAATAAGTATAAAAGTCTTAGTACAGCCCCTTGCATATCAAAGTAAAATAAATCATTGATTTTGTTAAATGTATTTGATTTACTTTTCCAATTTTCAAATGGTTTATTCAAATAAGTGTTTACAAAGTTGTAATCGTAGTATTGATAAATATGAATTATCTCGTGAGAGTATAAGTCATATTCATTTAGCGAATTACTGTTTACTATTAATATATTGCCATTAGCAATTCCTCTGGCTGAAATTCCGTTTACATAAATATCCCGACTTGAAAATATTATTTCGCCAGTTTTTAATGTTCGTTCAAGTTCAAATTTATTTCCAATCGCCGAATATGCTGTCAGGAATAACGAAACAGGCATGATTTTATATTTTACTTTGAATTTATCCTTGGTATAAAATTCGAATCTGTTGAAACCAATATTTAGGTGCCATTTTTCCCAAAAATTCCTATTGGATGATGCATTTTCAATAATTGATATTCCTGCGGAATTGACGAGCTTTCCGTACCAGCTATATTCTAATGATTGTTTCTGTTCAATTTTGCCAATCAAGTTTTTACTTTCATATATTAAATAACCACCTAAAGCGCCTTGGCCCATTCCTTTCAAAAGTACTTTGTGCCATTTTTCATTTGCTTTTTTATTTATAAGTGCCCCAACACCACTAAAAATTGAGCCTAAGCCGATATTGTATAATGCCATTTCAGAATTAGAATTCTGTCCGTTAGAATAGGAAGAAATCAAAAACATTGATGCAATAAAAATAAGTTTTAGTTTCATCACAGGCGTTCATCTAATATGCTGCACAACACGTCTCTTATAAGAAACGTAGAGCAGATGATAAGCGATACGTTTTGTATTGTTACTAAGGCAAATATAAATATTATGCTTTTATTTTTTTCTCATAAATGCCAAATTTTATATTTGGCGACCTCATAGGAAATCAAAGACTTTTCGGACCGTCTTAAACCGTCCTATGTTTTTTATATCTCTTTGTTAACTATATTTTAGGGTTGTTTTTTTTGTAAAATCAAACTCTTTAGTTGTTCCAATGATCTTAGTTTTTAATTGTTCTGAGATTTCTCTTTTAACTTTAGATGGATCTAAAACTTCTATTGTCCAATCTATATTGTCATGATTTTTAGGATCGTAAGAAATATAATTTATTGAAAAGGAATTATTTATCAACTTTTTTTCGAGTTGATTTAAAAACCTAAACCCTTCCTTTGCATGATCTGGTACTTCCGAAACTTTATTGAATTGCCTGTAATAGTTAGGTTGTCCATACCAAAAAATTGCTGTTGCTGTTGCTTTGTCACAATTTTCGTTTTTTAATATTCTTTTTAGTTTACTATATCCTTCGTCCCAATTATGAGATAAAGCTTTTGTATGGAGTTCATAAGTTTTTATTATTTTCTGCTGGGCTAGCGAGGCTTTTTGTTTCAGCTTTTTTGAGATTTCCGGAATAATAAAAGATTGAAACTCATTACATACTAATTCTTCTATTTCTACGTCAATCATTCCATGTAAGCTCCAAAGATCGAGACATTCTGAAATATCTAAATGTTTGAGTTTGGTTCGAAATATAGATAATTGTCTCAAATTTTTACAGACGGTAACGTTTATTGATTTTATTGATTCTCCAATTTGAAGTCTTTGGAGGTTTGTAAATTTACTAAGATCTATACTTTCTATATTAGTGCCAGCGATATATAGTTTTTCTATGTTATTTACCTTTGGAAATTGAATATTATCTTGATTTAATGGTAAATCATTAATGAATACATATTTGAGTTTTTTATTCCGAGATAAGTCAAGTTGTGTAATGTTGTTATCATTGCAACTAAGATCTTCAAGGTTTATATTTTCTGAAATATCTAACTTCGTTAGTTTATTCCCAGAACAATTTAGTAGAACAAGATCTACATTGTTTTTTAGATTAAGAGATTTAACATTATAGCCATGTATCCTTAATTCATTTAATTTCAAATTACTTTTGAATGAATATTGTTCAGTTTGAGATTCGTCATCTTCAATTGATTTAAAAAACAGTTGAGTTAACTCATGTAAATCAGAAATATCAATTTCGTCTGGACTTAAAGTTTTAGAAGAAGGTTCCTGATCTAGAAAAGAAATTGATTTTTTGTCTAATATAAAATCATCGAAGGTAGATGAGAGTTGTGGAGCATTTAAGGTTACGATAACTCCATTTTCAATTTCAACAGGTGGCATATAGTAATTTTTTCCAGTGAGAACGGATAAAGCTTCATCTACGGAACAATTATATTTTTTTCCTAATTTTTGTAAAAATACTATTGTGCTTTTTTGTAATATCATTTCGTGCATTCAAATTACAGTTAACGCCAAATATATGAATCGGAGCAAGGCAAACACACCTGAACCAATCGATCTATCTGCGCATTTTTATTTTTTGTTAATTTATAAAAATCTAGTGCCATTGCAAAAGGAAATGACATTTTGATCTGGTACTAAATTGCTCTGATTTTATATATCTTGTTGTAAGCAATTTTATTGATTCATATTACGAACTTTTAAATCAATAACAGTGTTAGTGTTATCCATTTTGAATGTGAGGTTTTGTCACATTCATTATGATTCGGAGAGTCAAGACAATATCCAATATAGTATTCAGACGTTTCGAAGTCAGGATAGCCTAATAATTCAATGATTTCTGTTTTTGTTTTACCTTTTAATTCGTACGTGTTCAGTAAGCCATTTATCATATTCCAACGAAGAAGATTATCTTTTTCTGATTCAGTCCAGTTTTTCCATTTTTTAGAATCAAATTTATCATTAGCATTACTTTTTTTGAGGAAATATCCGATTAAGATTATTGCTCCGAGAATCAGCAAACCATATTTTAAAACTTTACTAAATATTTCGTATAAATTGTTTACGTCCCATATAAGAAACGTAGGGCAAGTGATAAGCACTTTCGTTTCAGTTTATTACTTTGTTAAATATAAATATTTTGCTTTTATCTTTTTTGTTGAAAATGTCAAATTTTATATTTGGTGAATTTGCAAGTAAACGCATGCCTTTTGATAAAGCCTAAAAGCCCTATGTTTTCTTATACATTGTTGCCCACAGTTATTTGTCTACATAACTTTTACCTTTCCTTTTTAGATTTTACTAAATTACATTAGTGAATAGTTTATTGACTATTTTCCATTCGTCATTTATTTTGAAAAGAGATAAATAGTCATAATAATTAAAATCTAACATTGGGACGTGCAATTTTACCATTGCAATTTTGCCAAGAATATCTATTCCTACGATTGACATTTTTAGAATTTCTCCCAAATCATTCGGGCTTTTTCTATTTTTTACGGTTTCAATATATTCGTTAATACTTTTAAAATATTCGTTTGAATTTGTATCTCCATATATTTTTGCATTAACACTAAAACAAGTTTCAAGACTTGATGTATTACCGTAAAAGATTCCTTCGAAGTATTTATTAATTAAATTTTCAATTTCTTCAATGTTATCTTGATACATTTATTTTTTTAGTTTATTAAGTTTGTTTTCCGTTAAAACCCCAATTTTCAATAGGTATTTCTTCTATTACTACGTGAGTCGTTTCAGGTTTTTTATTTAAAATGGTAACTACTAATTGTGTAGCTCCTAAAATTAATTGTCTTTTTTGTTCTTTGGTTACATTTGTATCCGTAACTTTTATGTTCATATAAGGCATATTTTTTTGTTTAAAATAACTAAAACTAATTTTTAATCCCATTTAGAAATATTTGATACTGCGTATTTTCCTGCTCCCAATAAAAATATTGTGATTGCACCAAATAGATATAAGGCTTGCAGTTCAATTCCCCAGCCACCAAATTGATTAAGTGTAAAAATATCTGCTGAATGCCCTATTAAAATAGCAATAAACATATTGAATGTTAGAACTAAACTAGCTAATCTTGCTCTCCAACCAATGATTATAAATATTGGTGCAATTATTTCCCCTATGAAAACCAAGTATGCTATAAACTCTGGAATTCCAATACCATTTAATAAACTTTTGATGAATGAATAATGAGAAGTTAAGTTTGCAATTCCGTGGAATAGAATAAGTATACCAATAATCAATCTTTGTAATAGTAATCCCGCATCTGTGTTTTTAAAACTTTCTAAAGAGTTCATATCATTTAAATCTTAAAATTATTATGATACAAAAGTCAAAAAATGATAGAACTGACTACAGGACTATTGTCACTATTAATTTGTGACAAATATCACATGTCAAAGATTTTTTTAAGAATTTAATCGGCTTAAGGTTTCTCTACTGACACCTAAATAGGAAGCTATAAGTTTTTTAGGTACCCTTTGAAAAAGTTGAGGGTATTGTTCAAGAAGTAACTCATATCGCTCTTTTGAAGAATTTTTTAATAACGATAAGATTCTGTTTTGCAATGCTATTCTACCAAACTTACTTTTCTTTGCCCAAAATCGCTCCATTTTGTGCATTTCTTTAGTGAGTTTTTCTCTATTTTCGTAAGTTATGTATAGTAGGTCGGAATCTTCGATACAGTCTATATTTATTTTAGATTTAGATTGTTTTACAAAAGACTCATAATCGGTTATCCACCAATTTTCCATTCCAAACTGTAAAATATGTTCTTTTCCGTTTTCGTCAAAAAAGTAACTTTTTAGGCATCCTTTTACTATCCAATATTCTTTATCCGCAATTTCCCCTTCTTGTAAAATGTATTGATGCTTACGTTTGGTGGTAGTTTCAAAATGGCTCAAAATAAAATCAAATTCATCGTCTGTCAGCTGAATTATTTCTTCAATATGTTGTTTTAGAGGATGCTTCATTTAATTGTTACCAACGGCTTCGGCTATTGTTAGTGCGGGAGCAGGAAATCATTCGTTTTCGAGCTAGCACTTAGCCAAAGTTTATATTTTGTTTTTATATTTTCTAAAGTACTAAATTTAATACTTTGGCGACAAACCGAATAAGCAATAATTTCTCCTCCTTCAGTCGATTGGATTTCTAGGTCAGAATTTACTTTTTTATATGATGATAAATTATTTATGATAATTTTATATTCTGCTCTAATATCTCTTAAGGTTTGATCGTTAGATTGAGCGAAAACAAATCCTAATCCCCAAAATAGAGTCCATAAAGTAAATATTAGCTTTCTCATTTTTGCATATTCGTAAAAGGACATGGTTTACACAAGTTAAAGAGTAAGGTTTACACTAAATTAGTTTCAATTCTTGTCGCTTGTTTTTTTTCTTAGTTTTCTTTGATCAAAGAAACGTGGGGTAGGTTATAAGCTATATGTCTCAATTTGGTACTAAGCCAAATATAATGTTTTACTTTAATCTTTTTTGTTGAAAATGTCAAATTTTATATTTGGCTACTTAGCAAATAAACTCAGACCTTTTGATTAAGTTCTAAAGCCTTATATTTTTATAGATTGTTCGTATTAGTTATTTCCATTCGCTCTCTAAACGTATTGATTTCTTTTAAGTTGCTGTTTTTCAGTTTATATGAATAAAATCGTTTCTGACCAATAGACATTGATATTTCAAATGGTGTTTTAATTGTACTATTTTCTAACTCTTCTTCAATTAAATGTTTTGGTACAATACTGAAACCTTGATTGTGTTTTATAGATTTTATAATATCTATATAAGATGGTAATATATATCTTGAGACAATTTTGGGTGTGATATTGAATCTTGTTTCCCAAAACTTTTTTAAATCATCTTGCTCATTATCAAAAGTGAACCAAGTTTGTTTATGTAGCCATTTGATGAGTTGTTTTTCATCTTTTTTTAAATCTTCTGGAATTTCAATATCATTTGAGCAAATTATCATCAATTCTTCATTTTTAAAAAAAGTAAATTCATGGTCGTATTTAAAGTGCTTTTTTATTCCTACAAGTAATTGAACTTTATCAGCCTCAAGAGCTTCAACTAATTCTTTTTCATTACCAAAACATGTAACGATATACATATCGAAAGAATATATTACATGTCTTAATTCTTTCCTGAAAATATCTGTGGTACAACCAATTGTTATCGCATGGCGTTGTTTTTTTACTCTTTGGTTTGAATAATATTCTACTTTCTCTAGTTCTTGCAATGGGGTCTTTATTTGAGAATAGTAAAACCTACCATACTCAGTTGGGGTTAATTTACGTGTAGTTCTTTCAAATAATTTTTTTCCAATATGATTTTCCAGTGCGGCTAAATGCTTACTTACCCCAGGTTGAGTCATATTTAATTTTGTAGAAGCTTCTGTTATGTTTTTACATTCATATATTTTACTAAAAGTTCTCAACCATTCTAAATTAATCATAACTATAGTTATTAATTGGCTAACTAAAATAATTAAAATTATCAATAGGTTCTAGTTACTTTTGAAAAAAAAAGAAATCATGACAAAAACTTTAGTTATTAATTATACACCTAGAAATGGCTCGTACACAAAAATCCTATTTGACGAATTTGTTAAATCGGCAAGAGGAAAAACAGAATTAATTCACATAGATTTATCTGAAACGCCCCCAGATTTATTATTGGTAGAAAATCTTAATTTGATAATGGAATGGAATAAAGGGAAAAGATATTTTTCAAAGTCTGAACTCTCTCTTTTATCAAATCATCATAGATATATAAATCAAATACTAGAAGTAGATAATATTGTTGTAGCTTTTCCTATTTACAACTTTACCTTACCTGCTACGGTTAAAGCTTGGATTGATGCTATTGTAGTAAGTGATAAGACATTTTCTTTTAGTCCCGAAATAGGATTTAAAGGTCTATGCACTAATAAAAAAGCATTATCTATTATTGTAAGTGGTTTTGACTACAGTAATTCTGATGATGTAAAGGAATTTGCTTCATCAACAATAAAACAGAATTTTGATTTTATGGGAATAACATCGGAACAAATTTTAGCTTTTGGTGTTGACCAAAATAGAGATAGACTAGATTCAATTTTAAATAAGGCGAAATCAGAAATTAAGGAATTAGTAGATAGTTGGTTTCCTAATTAGTGCTAACATTTAGGATAAGAAACACAGGGCAGGTGATGAGCGATACGTTTCGGGCTGGTACTAAGCCAAATATAATTGTTGTCTTTTCGTATTTCATATTTAGAACAAGAATGTGGTATAGACAGCATTTACCTGTGTCTACGTTTATCATGTTTGTGAAATATGATATATAGGTCGGGGTATAAAGCGTTAATCTCATCCTGTTTATCATAATCCTCATATCCTACAATATTATTATTATTATAAACAAATAGTTTTAAATTTTTTAAGTTTTTTACAGAAGAGGATGGTATAGAATTTAGATTATTACTGCATAAATCAATAACTCTAAGGTTACTTAAGGATGATAAATCTGGCAGGGTTTCAATTTTATTTTTTGTCAAAAACAATTTTACTAAGCTTTTCATATCTAATACCCAATTAGGGAACTCTGTTAAACCAGATTCAGATAAATTAATTTCGTTTAGATTCAATCTTCTAATTTCCTCAGAATTCTCTAGAATTACTTGTGGCTTAACACCAATATTCCTCAATTTTTTTAAGTTTCTAAATGTTTTTGGTAATTTTATTTTCCCAGAAAAACTTATGTATTCTAAGTTAATTAATAAACCTATGGAATTAGGTATTTTTTCTATTTGATTCTCATGCAAATTTAACCTTTCCAGGCTCTTCAATTTGCCAATGGACTCAGGTAAAAAATTTAATTGGTTATTGGAAAAATATAAATAACGTAGCTTTTTAAGCTTGTATATTGATTCGGGTATTTTTTTTATTCTATTGTTAGTGAAATCAAGTATTTCTAAGTTTGGTAATTCTCCAATCCATTCTGGAATATCTAGAAGTTGATTATTTGAGAGATCTAATTCGATTAAGTTTTTATATGATTTAATCTCTAAAGGAACTTCCACGAGGTCTTTATTATTTAGATTTAATATTTTAATATCCAAAGGGTTTGAATTATTATCGATTCCATTTATCTCTTTTCCTTTTTCAGGTAATTTTGATAAAGGCAGGTCGGCAAGAGAAACGAGGATACTTTTTATTTTGGTTCCTTCAATGTCTAATTTTTCTAGCTTTTTAAGTTTTTTTAATGATTCTGGTAAACTAGCAATGTTTGTATGAGATATATTTAATATGCGTAAATCATTTAAGTTGCCTATATTTTCTGGTAACTTATTAATCCCGCTATCAGCGATGTTCAGTATTTTTAAACTCTTAATTTCGCCTAAAAAGTCAGGTGATTGATCTATTGTATTTTCAGCTATGCTTAGTACTTCTAGTTTTTTTAGTTCACTAATATTTATGGGTATTTTTGAAAAGCTATTATTATCTAGATATAAGCGTCTTAAATTTTTAAGTTGAGTAATAAAGTCTGGAATCTTTACTAATCCACCCCTAATTACAAGTTCCTCTAAGTTTTTTAGTTCTGTAATGGATTTAGGAATTCCCCTAGAGACCCTCTTTGGATTTAAATAAAGTCTTATTACACTTTCTTTGTTGGCTAAAGCCTCTTCCATTGAAGTATATTGTTTTATTTTTGAGTATGGAGGATTATGTTCTCCAGACATAGGTTTTATATTTCCTATTTTTAAACGATTAAGTTTAATTAATTTATTTTCTGAAGATACTTGACCTGAACATTGAAAAAGAAAACCAATAATAGTAATTATAGATATATATATCTTCATGTATAATTTATATTTATTTAATAGCTAATTTTTAAGGCATATAAACCATCGCTTTTATATGAAGCACAACGTGGTAGTGTATGATTAGTTGTGTTGGCTACGTATAAAATAATAAAAGAAAACTAACCAGAGGAGGATCTGTAGGATTTTTCGAGTAGGCGAGAACCCAACTATTAATTATAACAGTGTTGGCAACCGTTACTTAACTCCTCTATTTAAAATTATCAACTCCTTGTTTTTAATTTCTCTATTTGTCATTGGATAAAAGGCAACAGCATAATTATATTCAGTTGTTTTATTAATACTTGAAATAACTAATTTATCATTCTCCATCTGTAATACTTCGTTTGTCAAAAGGTTTTTAAATCCTTGCTCTCCTTTGCTGTAAAAAAACTCTAAAACCTGTTCGTTTTTGATCGTAAACCAACCATTACCAAACTCATTATTAAATTGTGTAACGAAGGTATCTTTTGCAATTTTTATAGGTTGCCAAGTATTATAAAACTTCTCTTTAATATCTATTAATTCTATATTTTCAGTTGTTCCATTAATTGAAATTACTTCGATAGAAACTTTTCCGTTCTCTTCACATAAAATATATGAATCTTGTTCAAATGATAAACTTAATATCTCCCAAAAAAAGTCCTTACTTGATTTGATTGTCCTATCTTTTAATACATTCCCTTTTTCATCAATTTGGCGATGTATCCAAACATTATTATCATTTGTTAATAAATGGATTTCATCATTTGATATAAATATCTTATTGTTTCTCGGAAGTGGAACTTTTATATTATGCTTCTTTTTTACTTTGTCATTCTTAAATTCGATAGCGAGTAGTTTATCAGGTTTTTTGTCAGACCAAATATCTACGTCATAAAAAATTGAAAATTGATTTGAGGTTCCAATGAAATTTCCCGTAAAAGGTCTGTTCCCTTTCGGTATTTCTGTATTCTCTCTATTAAAAATGGGAATGCTAATTTCTAATTCCTTGTCAGGATGATACGGAACAACCGAAATATAATTTTTTTGATCTGGGCTTAAAAACAGTGTTGGTAAAATCCCATCACCTTCAACAAAACTTTCTACATTTCCGTCTGTGTCAACAACTGTATAGACTAAATTATATGTTCCATCTTCTTTATAAATATAATTTGCTAAAAAAGTTTTTTCTTCAAATGAAATACTTTCTTTTGAAGAAATTTCTATGCTGGTAACTAAATTTGTTAATACTCCAAATTCGGTCTTTTTAACTCTAGACTTAAATGGATTTATACTATTAATGTTTTTCATATTTAGTTTTGAGTTGTTTTGTATTACTGCCAACGTTTCTTGTATGTTGCGTTTGCATGTATCGCAGGGTGCAAATGAATTATACAAACTATTAGCAAATGTTATTTGATTATAAGTTTAGTCACCTGTTTATTATCATACAACAAAAAATATAGTCCACTTTTCAAGCTCTCAACGTTTAATTTATAATTATTTGAGATATTTTTAGACATTATTTTCTTGCCTAAACGGTCTATTACATCTATTCTAACGGATTTATTTAATCCCACGAAATTTATATAATTAGAAGCAGGGTTTGGATAGTAGTTTAGTTTTTTTTCATTATCAACTATATTTAGGTCTTCGATATTTAATGTGTTATCAGTAAATTTCGATATTTTTAATCCATTCAATTCGGACATAAAAAAATCATTTCCATTTTTAACAATTCCTACAGGACCATTCAACCCCATAATAAAGTTAGTAGCAATAGGATTTGAGTTTGATATATCTGCTTTTGAAATTCTGTTTGCTCCAATTTCGGCAATAAATAAATCATTCCCCTCAAGAAATATTCCAACTGGGATGTTTAATCCGGTTACAACATCAGTAGTTGTTGGATTAGGATCAGCAATATTAATTTTTGAAATTTTATTGGCACCAGTTTCTGAGATATACAAATCATTACCATTTAGAATTATTTTAGCAGGACTACTAAGCCCAGTAATAACATCGGTTTTAGTAGGATTAACATCTGTTAGATTAATTTTAGCTATTTTATTTGCGTCTATTTCAGCAATATATAATTCGTCTCCATTTAAAGCTATTCCAGTTGGTCCGGTTAATCCAGTAATAATATCAATGGCAACGGGCGTTGTAGTTGTCAAATCCACTTTAAATATTTTATCTAAAGTTGATTCAGCCACAATTAGGTCAGTCCCATTTATAATCATTCCATAAGGTCCTTCTAATCCAGTTATAAAATCTATAGCAATTGGAGAGGAATCTGTCATATTTATTTTTCGAATAACATCCTGATCTGAGATAAATAGATCGTTCCCATTAATTATTAGATCGGTAGGCTCATTTAAGCCAGTAATCACATCTGACAATTGCGCTTTTACTGCATTAGAAATTAATAAAATTAAGATTAGTAAAAAATAGTATTTGTTTTTCATATTATTTTGTTTTTAATATTTGCTGTATATAGTTTTAGCAATGTACTATTTAAACGTCAATTTATTAATCATTTTATTAAATTCGGTTTCATTAACTTTATGTCCCGGCAATTATAAGTGTTTATATTATTTAATTTGCTCAGAAATACTTCTCGGAGATGGGAATCGGATTACACCTTTAAAGTTATTAGCATTTGTCCAAAAAGTTTTAATAACCCATTTTTCAATTTGCATTGAAATTACATTGATATAACTTTCTGAATTAGTATTTTCTATTCTTCTTAATTCATTATCGGATTCAGTGAAATTTGATTCCGTCATGCCTTTATTTTGGAAAGTAAAATATAATCTGTTTTTTAAATTGATATTTTCTTTTTTACGGGTTGAGTGAATGCTAGGCTTAGTAGAATAGTCTCTTTTTCAATTTGATTTATTAGGTCAGAAATTAGATCAGAGTCAGATTCTGTTTTTAGAGATTTTAAAAGCCAAATTAAAAATTTGGCAGACTTTTTAAATATACACAAACCTTTTGGATTTGTACTTATTAACTACGTTTTATACACCGTGTTGGCAATAGTTGTTTTTAAGTATCAGTTGGAACATGATCCCAATCATCTCCCCAGCCAACTAACCAGCTCATTCCATACCTTCTTTCATAAACCACACTTGGGTCTAACTCAGCAGGCATTTCTTTTTCAAAAATTCCAAATAATTGAGCATCTCTAACTCTCCAATGCTGATTATACAGTTCTTCTTCCATATTATTAAGGTCGGAGTCAGTTCTCAATTTAATTTTGTTTTTAAATTCATTGGGATCATTGATTATTTCTGACAATCCATTTATTGAATAAACATCAAATTTTTGGTTTAATGGAGGCATACGTTCAATCATATTTATTCCCCAAAGTAACGAAGTTAGCGCTTCTGCTCTCCAACTAAAATCTCTGATTGTATTTTGTTTAGGTGAATCCATATTTAGAAAAATAGTTTCTTGATGCGAAAGATATTTTTCAATTGAATTATTATTAAACCAATCAGTAAATTTAGAGTCATTTCCTTGATGAACTTTTCCAATAACAGCTAATAAGGCTAAAACCCTTTCTGCAACTTCTATTGGTTTTCTAACGACTATTTCATCTTCTTGTTCATCCTCAAATTCTGTTTTTATGTCACTCATTTTTTTGGATTTCCTTTTTTTAACCAGTTCTACATTTTTCTCTAATTCTGACTAACGTCAATTTTGTTTATTGATTATTATGCTGTTGTTAAACCCTAAATCTTCGGGTTTTAAGTCAAATTTATCGATTTGTTTTTTAATTCTTTTGACAAGCCCTAGTTTTCTTTTTTGATCGAGGAATAAATATAGTTTAGGCGGTTGGTATTGTATTTTCTTAGTTATCATATTCCATATTATTACTGCCAACTTTCTAGCTGTTGCGCTTACCGCTGAGTGCCTTCCCTTCCTGTAGGCTACTCTTCTGAAAAAATCAGAAAGATGAGTATCTTTTAAGTTTCCAATAGCATTTGCTGCTTGCCTGAGTGCTATTTTGAGTCTGTTACTTCCTTTGGGCACTCTATTACTTAGTATTTTTCCTCCAGATATTTTGTTGTTGGGAGCCAACCTTAGCCAAGAGGTAAAATGTTTAGCAGTAGGGAATTTTTTAAAACCTTCAGGTCCAATTTCGCTCATAATGCTAAGAATGGATGAATGACTCAATCCTTCAATTGCAAAAAGGTCAACACCATCAAAATATCTAAAAGCAATTTGATTCATATTTTTAATTTTAGGAGCATTTTTATTGATTCTTTTATAAGTTTTTTCTGTTGTTTTGAGTTTTTTTCTTTCGGGATATTGTTTGAGTTCTTGTTTTATAAACTGCTCAATCTTTTTGTCACAAGCTTTTATGTTTCTTTGGAAGAATTGATAACTTTTGAGCTCTTGTTGCAATCCAAAAAGGAAGTCTTCTCTATTATTACCGTGTAGCGCTTTTGCAATTTCTTCTTTAGGTTTTCTACAGTTAAAATGCCGATGTTCTGCTAGGTTATATGGATCAAGATTACCTTTACAGATATCTTCAATGATTTTCATTCCAGTAAGTCCGCAAACATCTTTGACTACTACATCCAATCTGAAGTTCAGTAGTTTTAGATATTTCTGCATTTTATGTGTTGCAGATGAAGCAAGTTCAATCCAATTTGTTCTTTGTCGGCAATATGTTCGTAAATGTTCAGTAACAAGATCTGGTAGAAAACTTCCCGTAAGTAGCCCAAGAGTATGTAGTTTTTGTATCCATCTACAATCTTTCACATCGGTCTTTTTTCCTTTGGCATTTTTAGTGAATTTCCCATTGACTAGTACTACCTCAAAACCAAAACTAATAAGTTCCGTATATAGATTCTGCCAATAATCTCCTGTAGATTCCATAGCTACAGTAGTTACATCGTTGCTCACAAACCACTCACATAATGAAGTCAAATCCTCAGCATATACGCCAAACTCTTTTACATCTTCTAACTCTTGACCAATAGCAGCATAATGAGAACGACTTCCAATATCAATTCCTGCTGCATTGAAATTCACCACATCCATTCCTAGTTTCATTTTTCTTTCCATTTTAAAAAAATTAAAGATTCATAAAAAATGACCCTAAGGAAATGTAACTTTGTACTTGAAAATTATTCTGAACGGGGTAACTGAGCAATCAGTTCCACCACTGAAATTATCAACAAGCCTCTGAACCACGAATTCAGAGGCTTTTACATTTCAACCAGAATTACGCCCGAGCTATTATGCATCAGTTTAAAAATCGGCCTTTCATAGGATCACAATAAAGTTCGGGACTTCGTAACGTTAGCAAAAGAAATTAATAGAGTTTCTTTATGTGGAGAATTACTGCCAACGTTTCGGCTATGGTTAGTACGGGAATTAAAAGTAATGAACTTTCGATTAAGCACTTACCTAAAGCGTTGTATTTTGTTTTATCTTTTTTATTTCTAAAGCCAAATCAAAAGATTTGGTGGACTTTTTAAATATACAGAACCCTTTCGGTTTAGCATTTATTAGCTATGTTTTATAAACCGTGTTGGCAACCGTTTTCCATTTTATACCACCAATACTCACCGCTTATCTTTCCTCTTAATTCCTCAAAAAGCGGAGTAAATCTTTTAAAATCATACCTTAGACTTGGCTTGGAGTTGTTAAAATAACAATATGCAGGTTTATGTATATCAGTTACAAGGGAGACTAATGAACCATTCCTGATAAAATTTTTGAAAACCAATGTTTGTCTATCAAACGAATCTAATTTTTTTAGCCTTTGCAAATCAAATTCAAATACAGAATAATTGTCTGCCCAAAAATACTGACTTATTCTTTTTAGACTAGGGTGAATGTCCTTCTTTAGTATACCATTCCAATAGACTTTTTCCTTTGAAACTGCTATTTTCGAATTCCACAACTTAATCTCCAAGGGAGTATTTCTTTCAGGATGTAAATTTTTCCATTCATTCATATAGGTGTCATCAAAAAATAATTCTAAGTAATCTTCTCGAATCTTTTTTCCACCTGGTCCGTAATAATAATGATTCTTATCTTTTGCATAAAATCTTCCAATAGGTTTGAATGAATCAAAATCTATCTTAGATTTTACTTTCGTTAAAAAGAGTTTTGTGGAATTACTTTTTTCAATTAATGAAAATCCATATAGCTCATCTTTATTTCTGATAAAAGTAGGGCTTAACCATTCACAATCGTTTTTATCAAAAATTATAGATTCTCCTTTTTTGTCATTTATAAACCAATTTGATTTTGTTTGCGTTTTATATTCTAAAAAATAATTTTCAACTAAGCGATTATTTTTGATAACTATAGTTGATATTATCTCAAATTCCCTACACCTAGGTACATTTCTGTGTAATAAGTTTTGAGATATTTTCATTTCATTAATGGTTTACAACGTCCAGTATAGAAACGTAGGGCAGGTGATAAGCACTATCGTTTCGTTTTATTACTTAGCTAAATATAAATATTTTGCTTTTATCTTTTCTATTATAAACGCCAAATTTTATATTTAGTGGACTTTCTAAATAAACACAGAATTTTCGATTAGCACAAGTGCTCTATGTTTTTTATACAGTGTTATCTGCTGGCTTTTTCGTTATAGTTAAATTCTGATGAAGTTTAGGTTATGAACTTTAGTAAGGACATTTTTCAGTTTGAAATGTTAATATAATTTATACTGTAGCAAAATTTAAGTTGATTCGTCTTTAAAATATAATCAATCAAAAAAAATCATGAAACGTATTTTTTCTACCTTATTATTATTTATTTCAATAATTCTTATAAATTGTAAAAGTCCCACTTCGATAGATTCTTATATAGAAGAGTTAGCGGCAGAAGGTGATTTTAACGGAAATGTTTTAGTTGTTAAAAATAGAGTAACGCTTTACGAAAATTCTTTTGGTTTTTCAGATCCGTCTAAGAAAGTGTCTCTTACAAAAGATTTTCGTTTTGGTATAGGATCGGTGTACAAAGAGTTTCCCGCTGTGTCAATTATGCAACTTCAAGAAAAAGGATTGCTAAATGTCGAAGATAAAATTGATAAATATTTAAAAGACCTTCCAAGTTGGGCATCAAAAATTTCAATTAAAAACTTATTACAGTACACAAGTGGACTTCCAAAAGTTGAATGGGAAAAGTATTTAGGAAAAAATGAAAAAATAACTGAGAAGAAAATTAAAAAGGATTTACAAAGTATTGAAGAATTAAATTTCGAGCCGGGTGAAGATTATTTATATACCAATCATAGTCCACAGTTATTGTCCAAAATTGTTGAAAAAATTACCAAACAAACATTTACAGATTATGTAACCGAGAACCTATTTATTCCTTTTTCTTTAAACACAGCCGTTATTCCTCCAGAGTTTCCATTTGTAGATAAAAATTTAATGGCTATTCCTTTTAATGAAGCTAATAAAGAAGATTCCTGGAATGTTGCGCTCCCTGGAGTTATGTTTGCGTTTACTACAAATGATTTATATCAGTGGATAGATAACCTTCATGCATATAAAATTATAAATAAAGAATCGATGAGATTTTTATCTGAAGAAGCTGATTTTCTTGGAAATATCCAAGCGCCATTAGGTTTTGTAGAATGGAAGAATAATAAAATTATTGAACATTCTCATCATGGCGAAAATGGAAATTATGAACTCATGTTAAGAAGATTTTATAAAGATAAAGATGCGCTAACTATTATAGTTCAAGCAAATCAGAAACATGAAAATGTGAGAGATATTTCAGATGAAATAAAAAGTATTTTAAAATTCCATTAAATAGGAAAATGCTACCTTTTACAAGATCGTTGATCAGTTGTTTAATTTTCTTGACTTCCTCTGTTATAAATTGAGTTCGGCATTTTTTCTAATTGCACCTAACGTATAGCTGTATGGTTATAGGCCTTTTCATAATCAAGCTTTTCTGGCCATTAATTATACAGCATGTTGTGTGTTTTAGCACTTAACTTTGCAAGTACACACCAAGTTGGAAATTCCGAAGGAATTTCTAAAGTAGGCGAGAACAAGCAATTACCTATACCCATTGTGCCTGTTGCACAAGTTAGTAAAAAGGATTAATTTCATGATATGCAAGGAAAAAAGATATATCAAGAGAAGTTGTTTAGTGATTTCCGTTTAAGTGATCGTGTAGCGGAGACCAATTTTTATTATCGTTTAAAGAGTGTTTTGCATTTAGACTTTTTATATAAAAAAACCAGTACCTATTACGGTAGAAGTGGTCAACGTAGTATTGATCCTGTAGTGTTTTTCAAGCTTTGTTTAGTTGGTTATCTAGAAAATATTATAAGCGATAGAAAGCTTATCGAGCACTGTAGTATGCGCTTGGATATCCTCTATTTTGTGGGCTATGACATTGATGAGACACTACCTTGGCATTCGACTATCAGTAGGACACGCCAGTTGTTCCCTGAAGAAATTTTTGAACAAGTATTCATCCACATTTTGGAGATGTGCATCGGCAAGGGTATGGTAAAAGGGCGCACCCAAGCGATAGATTCTGCACCCGTAAAAGCAAATGCCAGTATGGATAGTCTGGAGTTAAAAGTTCCTTGTCAAGATTTAGAAGCACACTTAGCTGCTGTACGCCATATTAGCCATCGGGATCAAGAGGTTTTTCGCAAAGCCAAGGAAAACAAAGCCAGTGAAGAGCAGCAAAGTATTACTGCCACAAAACAAGAACTAAAAAGTATTGAGTCCAGGAACAAGAACTGGAGCAAGAATCAAGACAGGCGCCCAGGTGCAAATAACAAGGGTAGCCGTTATACAAGCAACAAGACACACTACAGTCCAACCGATCCAGATGCTAGAATAAGTGTGAAGCCAGGCAAGGCTCGAAAACTCAATTATAGCAGCCAACTTAGTGTAGACACGGCAAATCATGTGATTACTGACATCAAAGCTTATCATGCAGATGGTAAGGATAGTCAATATATGGAGGACATTGTAGATCGTGTTCAACGGCGGTTGTGGAAGTCAGGATTTCAATTAGAAAACGTACTGGCAGATACAGGATATAGTAGCGGAGAGGTGTACGCTTATTTAGAAAATAAAGAGATCAAAGGTTACATACCACCACATGGCACTTACAAAGGTGGTCCAGATGGCTTTGAATATATAAAAAGTGAAGATCATTATATCTGTCCCAACAGAGCAATAGTACCTTTCAAGAAAGTGTTCAAAGACTACCGTACCCAAACCTTAAAGAAAGAATACCGTATTTCCAGTAAAATATGTAGAGACTGTCCACTATCACTTAGCTGTTTGGGAAAAACAGCTAAAGAAAAGAAATTTAGTGTAACCTACTATCGGGAGGAATATGAGCGTAACAATGCTCGACTAGCCACTCCCAAAGGCAAAGTAATGAAAGCCAAACGGCAAAGTACTGTAGAGCCTGTTTTTGGAACCCTCACCCAGTTTATGGGACTGCGCAAGATCAACACTATTGGCATAAAGCAGGCTAACAAAGTGATGCATCTATCGGCAATGGCTTATAATTTAAAGAAATATCTAAAATTCACAGAAAAACGAGTAAAAAGTGAAGCAAAAGCACTTGCTCCTCTTTTTTTTGAAAAATTGGTCTTAATACAAACACTAGCCTTCATTTTAAGCACTCAAATTTTTGAAATTTCAACAAGCATTTTCAAAATAAAAGAGGTTTAAAATAGTATTTTTAATGTCAACCCCATCAAAAGTTAAGTACTTGTGCAACGGTTACCATTGTTAGTGGTTGTTTATTTCCATCTTAATTTTTTCATATCTTTTTAATATTGGCCCGACAATTGTTTGTTTTTTCAAAATTTCGATTTGCTTATTTAATGCGTTAAGATGTGTTGTTTTTATAGATTCGGTATTACTGCTAGTGGCTATATTGGGAATTACACCCGTTCCTTCCCAATCTGTTTGAGTTATGGGATGAATATTATGTGATATTGGAAGTTGAATCATAAAATTATCATTTACTTCTATATAATCAATTCCATGCGCTGCGCCAGCAGAGGTTTGTCCAACGATTGTTGCTTTATTAAAATGTTTCATACAATATGCGAATTTTTCTCCAAGAGAAAAAGTTTCCTCACTGACTAAAATAAATATAAGTTTATTAAGATAACGTTCTCCCCCAACTTCTTTAAAGGTGTATTCGGATTCTGTCTCTTCTGTGGGTCTAGTATAGTTAGATGACCATAATATGGATTCTTCATCAAAAAAATAACTTCCTAAGTAAGTATCAGTAGGGCTATATCCGCCTCCATTTTCAGTTAAATCGATTATTAATGCGTCTGTATTGGCGATGAATTTCATTGTAGCATCAAGAGTAGATTTTGTCCACTCTAAAGGGTGCCAAAAGTTATATTTTATATATCCGATATTTCCACCAAGTATTTCAACTTTCTCAAAGCCAAAATTCTCTTTTTTTGCGTACCATAAGTCCCAATCGATTCTTACTTCTTTCTTAGGTTTTTTTTCATTCTCGTGTGCAGCCTGTCGGTTGAGTTGTTCACGACTATTTTTTACATATTCGGGGTGGTATCGAACTTTAAAATGAAGGTCTTTGGTTACTTCTACAAGGTCATCGGTTAAAACCTTTTCGAATTTTTTGTAGTCTCTAATATCATTATATTTCCCTGTTAAATTTAAACTATCTAATGAATTATTTATAGACTTAACTTTGTCATTGAAAACATAATTTGAATCGATTAAGACTTTGATGTTTTCAATCACAATATTTTTTTCGCTCTTTGATATGGATTTTTGAGAATAAATTAAAATAGGTTGTAAGATTAATAATATGATTAAAACTTGTTTAAATCGTAGCATACTTGTTTTTTTTGAATTTGATTATAAAGTTTAATATTTAGAGCTGTAAATATTTTTGCGTTTTTCTGGTAAAGAAAACTTTTTTGGTCGTAAGATGTTTTGAATTTTCATCATTAAATGTCCTAAACTATAGTTTCAGACTATTTTTTGATTATGTCCTTTCGTTTGACTCTTTACTTAGATGAAAAGATCATTATAGCAAAACAGAATGTTAATCTTTAAGGGTGATAAAGTATTAAACTTATTTTTTTGTTAGAATAAATTATAACAATATTTGAACTCAAAAATAAATCTTAAGCAAATGCATATATCTCTATATGAGTTTTTCCTTATATTAATTATAGGTCAGTGTATCTTTTTAATTTTTGCAATACAGTATATTCCGAAAAAAAATTCAGGAACAAATAGAATTATACAGTACTTATTAGCTATTTATAGCTTCTACTTACTTGAGAGGGTTATTAGTTCTGAAATAGGATATTTTGTTGTCTATAAATATCGATATCTATTTAATGTTTTTTATCTTTTTATTGGTCCTTTGGTGTATACTTATATTCGTCGGTTGTTGTTTTATGAAAATGACAAATACCACTTAGCATACTACCATTATCTACCAGTAATATTTTATTTGATATATGGTTTTTTTCATATTTACAATTATGATTCTATAGAAAACTTAAGTAATTATGCGGACACTTTATATTTAACAATTGAAATCTCATTTTTTATCTCTATTACCGTTTACCTGATTAAATCTTACAGCCTTTTTAATTATTATAAGAAGAATGAAACTAAAGAGTTATCCTTTAGTCCAAATAGTATAGAATACATACAAGTAATGCTCTTTTGCTTGGCAATGTATATGTTTTTTTGGTTACTAGGTGTTTTTGAATTGTTCGATCTTATTACAGGGATTAAAAGGCCGTTAATTCATGATATATCCTGTTTAATCTTTGGTGTCCAAATTTATATTGTTAGTTTTTATAACCTAAAATACCCTGAGATATTTAAAATTCGATTTCCCTCCAATAATGAAAATGAGTCTAAAAAGAAAACTAAACTTGACAAAAAAGAAATAAATAAGATTCAAAATTTGGTTAAAGCTTACTTCGAAGAAAATAAAGGATATCGTAGATCAGAATTAAGTTTGTCTATTTTAGCGAATGAAATTAATACGACAACGAATAAGTTATCATGGGTTTTAAATAACATCTATAAAAAAAAATTTTACGAACTGGTTAATGAATATCGTGTTGCCGATTTTTCACAAAGAATCAACGAAAATAAGCATAAAGAATTTACATTAATTTCTATAGCATATGAAGTTGGATTTAATTCTAAATCTACCTTTTACAAAGCGTTTAAAGAGATTACAAAAGTCACTCCTACAGAGTATATAAAAAAGATTGAAAATTCTAAGGAATCAGATAAAAGTGAATAGTTTTCTGAAATGACCGCCAACAATAAGTGTAAGAAGAGCGATAGCGTCGTTGATTAAATCGTTTGCGCAGCGTTAGCGAAGACAAAGTATTTGATCAATGCATTCTTACATAATGTTATGTGCTTTTCTTTTTTGATTAATTTATCGTAAAATTAAAAAATAAAATCTCAGTTGTTCTATTTTGGCAGGCAAAAAAACTCCCAACTTTTTCGGAGCTACCCAAACCTATGGATTTATAGATCAGTCTATAATCTGTTGGTGCAGGGAACTTAATACTCCGTTTTCCATTCTGATAAACATTCCGCAATTCCGCTTCAAATTTGACTTTGTAAAAAATTTTCGCGACCTTGATCAAGTATTTATAACGTGACAGCGTTTGGATAGTGTAACTCTCCACGATACCATCGCAAAATACTTGGGCAATTCCTTTTAGCAAAGTATTTGTCCGTACTGCATATCAGAATAAAACTCCGTAATACCAGCGTATCCCTTCGAAAAAATTGTCAGATCAAAATGGGACAATTGCACCTAACGCCAAATATATGCACTGTTGCATATATATCCAATTGTAATCGTTTATAAACGTAGAATTAAACGTTTAATTCTACGGCTAGCTTTTGTTTTTTGTTTTAAAAGTAGTATAAAATTCCCCATATAACAAAACGACGTATCAGTAAACAGGTAGTTTTGATAGGTTTCACTGTCATTGTTTTTATGTGTTTGTAGGGATCATCGGGGATTATTAATCTTACCTCATATACTTTTTTATATATCATCCTTTCTTTTGGTGATTCGTAGTTAGGTTTTAGGCGCTCGCTGCAATCTTATGTATATAATCGTGTATGATGTATCGGCCAGCGGTAATCTGTTGGTGTCTCGCGTATATTTTTATATATAAGGTGTTGTTTTTTATCGATCAGCGGTATGTTTTGAGTATTGCAGAAAGGTATATGATACGTCCGCGGAGTACAATCATCGACCATCGGTTTCTGGATGGGAACAAAAGCGGTGCGCGGACTCTTTTACGTACTCCCTCGTGCCGATGATCGATAATGTTACTTGATCTATTAGAAAATTTGGGATTGCATGAAATTGATTCAAAAGATATTTACGTATTGCGCTTTATATATTAACTGCTCAATGCTTAGATGGTACTTCGCTTAGACTTTGAAGGTGTTCATTCTATCTGTGATATAACGTGAGTTCGATCTAAGGACAAGGTTTAAAAAAGCCGTCAAACTGAATAATTTTCCATAGTGAAACGAAGAAAAATTAACCTGTCCGTCCGCCTTGGGCGGATGCTTAGGATGATAAGTAAATTTTCTTATGTCGAACTCAGGTTGAGTATCACTCCACTTTTATTCGCGTACCTTTAGAATGATTGCTAAACTCTGGAGCATACATACTTTGGATTGTAGTGATTCCGTTAGAGAAATCTCCTTTGTTGTTAACACGTAAGTCATATTCAAAAACATAGACTCCCTTTGGTAAATAGTCAAAGAAGAAATTGGTAGAGGCATCTTTGGTACTTTCGTAATATCCTAATCCATCCTGATGTTTGTATCGTGAGATTACATTGATAGGTTCTAGTCCAGAAGCACGCATATCTTTCATATGTACAAACTCAAAGTTGTTTTTTACATTCAGTTCCACACGTACTGTGATTAGGTTACCTATGCTAAGTTGTTCTTGGTCAGTAATTTTTTTTAACACAGTTCCTTCATCATCATTTTGTTTAAGAAAAAGTTCTTTTTTGATCATGATTTGATGTGCTGTTGGAGCTGTGATATTATCCAAATCTTCAAAATACTGCCAGTAATATCCTCCATATTGGGGTACGCTACTTTTGTTCTGTACGGTTACATAATTCATTGTATCAGTAATCTCTTTAGTATTCCACTGTTTTTTGATATATCCGGTTCCAGCTTCTGTAGAATTCATCGGTAATAGTTTTTCAGGATTCAATTTTTTTCCAAAAGAAATATCGGCACCTTCTTCTACAGATAACCAATCACTACCGTGTAATAATAGCGCATAAATCGCTTCTGTAGTAGCTTTGGTAGTAATCCAACTCTGTAATTGTTTGTTTCTCAATAACCAGGTTTTTAGCTCATTGATCGTTTCAGTATCTCCAGTAATTTCAGAGAAGGCTTCGATAATTAGTGCCTGTAATTCTATAGGGGATTGATGCCAATACCAGCCAGATTTATTTTCTTTCCAATACATTCCGTTTTCCTTAGACATCACTGCATTTTCTTCTAAGGTTTTGATAATGTTTTTGGCAATTTGTTGATCTCCATTTCGCTGTAGAATTAACGCTAAGATGGTTTTATCAAACAAACCTTTCTGCATCCACTTTTTTTGTTCTTTAGGAATGTGTTTTTTATAAATACTATCTATTTTTTTACTCGTTGGATACTTTTCTTTCCAAAAACTTCGGGCGTAGAAGTAGTGTAAATCACTTCTAGAAAAAGTGTAGGTGCTATCAAATAATAGCTCACGTTTATAATTTTCTAAGTATTTTTTGTCCAGATAGGCGATTGCTTTTTTGGCTATTACATTCGAGGTATATATGTGTTCTGTATCAATTTGTAATTTTTTTAGATGTCCCAATCCGGATACAATATGTCTGGTAATATAGAGGTTAACATTACCACCGCTAAACCATGGAAATCCACCGGATGCATCCTGAATTCCTTGTAACTTTTCTAAAATAGCTTCTTGTTTTGTAGTGATTTTGGCAAGATCAAATAATTCTGCTAATCTAGCTTGTTGTTCTTTTTCGCTTTGAGCGTTTCTGAGCCATGGTGTTTCCTGTATCAATATGTTTTTTAGCTCCTGATTCTTTTCTAGATTAGATACGAATTGTTCATTGGTTTTCCAGCTATCAAAAACCTCTTTAATTTTTGGATTGCTATTCAGGATATGACTTGCAATTTCATTACTGTAATACCTGGCAAAGGTCTGTTCTGCACATTCGTAGGGATATTCCATCAAGTACGGAATGGATTTAATAGCAAACCATGCAGGATTGGTCGTGTATTCTAGTGTGACCTGGTGGTTTTGTCTGGTCGCAGAAGGTTGATCGTTCATTTTAGCAAATCCGAAGGTTTTCTGTTCTCCCGCACGGACCCACATAGGAACACTTTCTGTTACTAGCATTCTGTTTGTTAATACCGGAATAATGCTTTCTTCGCCATCACTAAATTTACCGGCTTTTGCGACAATTTTATATCTGATAGCTTGTACAGATGAGGGAATATATAATTTCCAATGTATAGATGTGTTTCCTCTGGCATCTATGGCAAAATTCTGCACATTATTATTGTCTACAAATACTGTTTTTAAGTCGTTTTGAGAAATTTCATCAGTTAAACTTAGAGATACCAAACCTTTCATTTTTTTAATATCCAGATTAGCAATTTTAGCAGATATGGTAACGGTATCACCTTCTCTAAGGAAACGAGGAATGTTAGGAACAATGCTTAGTTCTTTTTGGGTAACTATCTCGCTTTGGATCAACTTCGTATTCAGTTTTTTATCATAGGCAAAAGCTTGAAACTTCCATCGAGTTAATGCTTCTGGTGAACTAAAGCTAAAACTTACGTTTCCTTTTTTGTCGGTTTGTAACTGTGGGAAGAAAAAGGCGGTTTCTTTTAAGTTTTTTCTGGGGACTACTTTTTGCAATTCTTCCAATCCTTTTTTGGTAGTGATAATGATAACACCATTGACTCCTCTGCTACCGTAGATGGCTTCGGCAGCAGCACCTTTAAGCATTTTTATATCTGCTAGATCTAGCGTGTTTAATGATTGTTGTCCTTTTAAAAAAGGGACTCCATCTACGATAACCAGTACTTTGTTATCATTTTTAAAAGAGGAGTTTCCTCTTATTTTTATCGTAGCAGAAGCTCCGGTAGCAGATATAACTTCTACTCCAGCAACTTTGCCTTTTAGAATATCATTATAGGTGCTATTAATCTCTTCTGTAGTTATTGTAGAGACTGCATAGCCCATAGACTTCCTTGTTGTTTGTATACCTTGAGCTGTAACTACGACTTCTTCGAGTTGAGCTGCATCTTCTCTCATTACTACCGAGGCTTGATTGTTATGTACCTTGATTTCTGAAGAAATGAATCCGATATAAGAAAAAATAACGAGATCGTTTTTGTTTGCTTGAATCGTAAATACCCCGTCAAAATCGGTTTGTGTTCCCTTAGTAGTTCCTTTGATGACCACATTTACTCCTGGTAACGGAATACCCAAGCCATCTGTTACAATTCCTGTGATTGTACCTCCTGTAGCTTTTAATCGTTTGCCAACTTTAGGTTCTGATGGTCTTGGATGATAGCTAAGGGTTCTCAGGTAATTTTTCTGACCTCGATCTGGATTAGAAAAATGAAATCCAAAGGTGTTGATCGAATTATAGGTGAAATTGCGAGGGCGATAATATTTAACTTGAAGATTTTTCATCCAGATAGAAATATTCTGAAATGAAGTATGTGTATCTATCCTTGGGAGCTTATTATAATAATAGGATTCTTGTCCGTGTATTTTTATATCACTTCGCCATTCGTGTCCAATAAAAGTATCCAGTGACATATCATACATAGAAGCTAATACTTCTGCTGAAGCCGCATCACCAGTGCTATTTAGAATTTTAAGTTTCCAGGTTTCATCGGTACCAGGCTGTAGCTTGTTCCTAAAGGTTTCTAGTTCAATGTTTAAATCAGTATTTTCAATTTGCTGGGGGAAATAGTATCTAAGTTGATCTGTCCAGATACAGTTGAATTTTATAAATGAAACCTGTACATCAATTTGATCCTTTTTCTGTTTTAAGCGAATAGGTATGTTATATTGACCATCAATAATCTGGACAATGTCATTAAAGATGATTCTATTTTTTTGATAAGCTTCTACATTAACAAATAACGATGTTGCGGCAGTTCTTAATTCAATTTGTAAAATATTTTTAGCGCTTACCTGCTCATCATTTATTTTTAAATCAAATAATTGTTTATCGGCAAGATATTTTTCTTTAGGATTGGCAAGTGTAAATTGCTGTTCTGTAGTGATGTCATAACCAAATGCATCTTTGGTATGAAATTTAGCGATATATTTTCCACCTTTCCAATTGGTTATATCACCTAAAGGAATTTTATCATCTTCTTTTGTGTTCACGGTATACGTTTCTACCGGATTCGTATCATCATATTGCTCGCCATATTCTGTTGTGTAAGTGTCGTTAGGAAATAGTTTTAAAAAAGTGTTCTTAGGAATTTGCTGAACATCCGGAATACTCCAGGGTCTTTTTCGTAAAACTCTATCTGGATGTTTTAGTTTATATATAGATACGGTTCCTTCATATCCTATTGGATGATTGTTCAGGTTTTTTATACTAGCGTAAAGTTTATTATCTGTTTTGTCCGAAGATAACTTTTGATCCATTAGAATAGTAGCTTCCAGGCTATGATATCCCACTCGTACATATTGTGTTTCATTTCTTGTTTCTCCATTAATATCTGTGATCTCCGCATCGATACGATATCTATAAACGGGTCTTAATACTGGTGTAGCTCTGGAATCAGTTGTAGCGATAAACCCAATTGTAAAATCTCCTTTTAAGTTCGTATTGGTTTTTCCGGTAACAACTTTTTCTTCTTGATCAAAAGGTAGTTGATAACTCGTTTCTCTGGTAATGGTATAATTTACTGGGACCTTAGATATAGCTGATCCTAAAAATGCCTTGGCAGTTCCTTTTACTTTTATCGAATCGTTTAAGGTATATGTCTCGATTATTTTATCAAATGTAATTTCGAATCTAGGACGTTTGTATTCTTCTACTTTGATCCTGTGTTCTGCGATCTCAAAATCATACATGTTTTCCCAAAAATCTGAATCTTCCTCGTAATCTTCATCTATTTCTATTGTAAATTCTCCGTTTAATCTATTGGTAGGTAATATGAATTCTCCATGAATAGATCCAAATTCATTCGTTTTCAGGCGTAGTTCTTTAATTTCATCTTCATTAGCGTCATATAATGTGACGATAACGTATTCTCCAGAAACCGGGCTAGAAATTTTCTTTCTCCGTTGTGTTAGTATTCCTTTAAAATATACTTTTTGTCCAGGACGATATATGCTTCTATCTGTAAATATTTTTGCTTTCGCTTCAAAATCATCAGAACCTTTATAACGATAACTGTAAGGTGTATATCGTTGATCTATGGATGTTTCCAAAAAAAGAGAGTCACTATCTTTAGAAACCAAAGTATTTAATTCATGAGACTTTTTTTCTAAGTTGATGCGTGTACTTCCTTTTTTATCAGTAATAAGTTTTCTGAAAAAAGGACTTTCTTGTCTATTATCCTGTAATAGTATAGTAGCATTTTCTATAGGCGAACCATTATGTCGATTTACCACCTGATAACCGCTTTTTTTGTTACTAGAAGAGGATATTAAGGCCAATGAGGTTGATTGAACATAATTAATTCCATAAATATCATTTTCGAAAGTGGCTTGCGGATCTTTTCTAGCAATAACAATGTATTTGCCAGGTGCTAATGCTGGTAAAATGATCTCGGTTGATCTTTCTATATGATATTTATTTTTTGGTAGTGCATACGCAGTTTTTTTAGCCGGAATGTGATTTTTTGTGAAATCAGTGATTAAAGAATCAATATCATAATAACTATCTTTTATCGATTGATAGGTAAACGGAACCTTATAAAAAGAAATATGAATACTGTTTATGTCTTTATATTCGATAAAAGCTCTACTCTTTTTGTTAGGAAGTATAAACTTTTCTGTGGTAATACTTAGACTAGGATTGGTGATCAGTTCCTTAAGTTTTAGTGCTTCGATTCCTATAATGCTGTTTGGCGTGGTTTCCAGAATTTGGTTACATATTTCTATTGCTTTTTCGTTATAATCGGGATGGGAGGAGAGACTCATATGATTCTTAAAGTAGTGTGCTAAGTGTAACAAGATGGGCAGACGCGATGTTCCTGTAAATTGAGATTGTAAATTCTTAAGTGCTTCGAAATATAATAGGTCCGAAACATCGTTTTTACTATTAAGAAATTCTAAACGATCTAATGATGCATGGACAAGGGATACGGAGTCTTTTCTTTTATAATGGGCTTTTTCAATTCTTTGGTATAATTCTAGAGCGTTTTGTATAGATGAGTATTTAAGATCATTACCTATCTGGTTAGAAATAAAAATTGAAGGAATGCTATAATGATCTTTTTGTATTGCGAAGCTGTCTTTCTTGTTGTAATAATAGTTATTTGCATTATAAAAACTAATAGCTCTATTAGCTAAGAGGTCATAAAGGGTGTTGCGATATTTTTGATCATTATCTCCGAACTTTAAAATTTCAGAGAATACGGTATCTTTAATTTTTATAAGTTCTGCAGATTGCTTCAATGAGTTCTGAAAATGTGAATGTATTTGTTTATTTAATTTTTTGATATCCCAGGTTCTGTAATCTGTGGAAATAATAGTATCAGTAGCTGTTCGTTTTCGGATTTTATAAGCATTACTATCTAAATAACTTTCTAAGCTTTTGGCGAGAATAGATTCTAGGATATTCTTAGTCGGGAAAGAGGTGTTTTTTACTTCAGAAAGCAGCATTTGATAGACATTGCTATTAGCGTCTTCTTCTAATAAGAGTGTATACTTTACTTTATACAAAAAGGATTTGATAATTTGCGATTGATTGCTTTCTGCTTTTGCTAAGCTATAGATTTGATTAATTTTTTTAGAGGCAGATCTTGTTTTGCCTTCAATTTCTAGGTTCTCAATCTTGGCCCATAATTTATCATATTTATATTGGCCATTAACAGCAAAGCTTAGGAAGATTAATAGCGGTAGGATGAAGTATTGCTTTCTCATAGTAGTTAGTTTACTACGAAGTACTTAAATCAATATAATTTATGCCATAAGGAATGAGTGAACTAGGTATTTGGGTTAGGGAAGTGGAATTAACGAAGATTGAAGCTTCCTTTTATGAATTTTATATCCAATCAGCATCAATACCTATATCTTTTAGCTCATCAACGATATTTTTTTTAGCATAACATAATGTTACTTTTTTAAGATTTGGGAAGTTTTTGGCGTCTTCAGAGCTTTCTATATCCCAGTAATTTTCCCAACCTTCAGCAAAACGTAATAAATTTAGATATATCTCATTTCCACCATCCTGATAGATTTCGGTTATTTCGGCTGCTAATTTTTTTGGTATTTGTAAATCTTTAAAGTATTGCGTAACCTCGGGTATTGGTTCATATCCTTCTTTTTCTATATCAATTTTTCTTTTGTCATACCATTCTATAAATTCGGATAAGTCAAATTTGGGTTCTAATAGTTCTTTATTATACATCAGTTCTTGGATAATAGAAAGTTTAAATCCAAAATCGCTAAACGCTATTTGTTCTTCATCTAATTCCCTAATTGTGTACTTGTCCTTTGTTAGTTTAGGTTTTATAAAACTTTTGTCAAATATCCGATTGTATGAAATACTAACTAAGCAGGGACTTTTTTTACCAGTATAGGTAAACTGCTTAATTTCATATTTCCGCATTGTGATGTTTTTAAATTTCTTTTTATTGATTTCAATCCCGTCTACAATTATTTTGCCTTTGAAAAATGGCTTTTGCTCAGATTTAGAATAGACTTCCATAGGGTTATAGTCTATATGAAGTGATAAGTGATTTGTTATTCCGTTTCCGTATGGATTGGTACTTATACCTAGTTCCTTCCAATAAATTCCATTTTTTTTGATATCAGTAGGTTCACCAAAACACTTTTTAAATTCTTTCCAATCCATAGGAAGTTCAAGAATAATTTCGTTGATAGAAAGCTTATTATTATCAATCTTGATAATAATATTCGAAGATTGATTTTTTAAGTTAAATAAGTGTATCATTTACTTTTGTAAGCTGGTGTTTCAAATTGGCTACAACGTTTAATATATGTGTCAAAGTAGATCAGAATGCACCATGTTTTTCGATTTTTCTATGCATTTTTTATTTCTTATTCAAGATATAAAAATCTAGCACCGTAGCAAAAAAGAAATGACATTTCGATCAAGAACCGAAACTGCA
Source organism: Aquimarina sp. BL5 (assembly GCF_003443675.1). Classification (NCBI taxonomy): domain Bacteria; kingdom Pseudomonadati; phylum Bacteroidota; class Flavobacteriia; order Flavobacteriales; family Flavobacteriaceae; genus Aquimarina; species Aquimarina sp. BL5. The sequence goes on from NZ_CP031963.1 coordinate 4,727,140, forward strand.
ATTATTTTTATACACTTGTATGTAGTACTTTTTTCTGTTGTTCCGAATTAGGTTTCTTTTTTAATTAAAAGTGCTTTTCTATTTACTGTGAATTTTATTCCTTTTCTTTTTTTGTAAAGTATAGTCAGGACGATTACTAATACAATGGTCATAAATCGGAAAACGTTCGAATAAATTCCGCCAAGTGCATTTTCACTCACGGAGAATAGTTCCCAGGCCAAATTCATTAACATATGCAGAAAAATTGGAACCCAAATGTTGAAATTCCATTCTGCATATACCCAGGCAAATAGGATACCACCTAAAAAAGTAATCAAGAATATACCCAACAACTCATTAACTTCTGTACTTTGATACAAATGCAATGATCCAAAATAGAGAGCACCGAACAACACGGAAAGTATAAATCCAAGTTTTGTATTTCTAAAAGGTAATCCGAATAAAAACCCTCTATAGTAAAGTTCTTCAAAAAAGCCAGCAGAAACAACTCCAATTAAAATCGTATTCATCTTGATCTTTGAATTTAATTCAAATATTATACTAAATCCGATATACATGGGTAAAGTGCATAAAAGAGCAAACAAAAATCCTTTAACTATTGATTTGTCAAACCCTAAATTTCGAAAAAAGTCCGCTCTTTTTCCAATCAGTATAGTGCCGACAAATAAAGGAATTCCAGTAATCAAATAAGAAATTATATGACTAATTCCGAGTTGATTAGTAAAGTCAAAGAACCAGTTCCTGATGTCTTTGAAAAAAAAATCATCGAAAATAAAGTATAGTGCGAATGAAATTATGATGATAAATAAGGCTTTGGTTGATTTGTTCATTTTAAATTTCAAATTACGGTTCTATACATATAGACGAAGCTTTTGAGTAAATAGTTGCCTAAGAACTTGCTCGATATTTTTTTACATTACACACAAGGTTAAGTTTATAGTGTTGTAGCAGCGTAAAATGATACCTTGCCATCTAAGTTTTCTGCGCATATTTTATAACTTTTTCATTATAAAATCTTAGCGTCATAATAGGTTTACAAGAACCTTTGGGTTATCTCTTAACCGCTATTACATTGTTAGATACAGTTATTTCTTTACAATCTTTTTTGTTATTTTCTTTTCGTCCACAAGAATACTTAAGAAGTATATTCCATTAGTGAAATTATCGAATTCTATTATTGGTTCAAAGCTTTTAAATTGTTTTATGGTTTGGCCTACTACATTCATTATCGACATAGTAATATTTTCTTTATTTATTGAACCTATATCAATGTGTAAAGTATTATCTATTGGATTTGGATATACATTTAAATTTTGATTTAAAGTATGTTCTTCTATGGATAATATTGGTTGTGTAAAATTTAAATCACTTGTATTTACCGATAAAACAAAACCATCAAATGAACCAAAGCTATTACCTGTCATATATCCCTCGGTCATTCCTCCTAAAAACAAATAATCTCCTAGTATTGATGTAAAAGCTCTGTCTTCATGTGGTGTCCCAAACTGTATTCCTGTTAATGGATTAAGATCAGTTTCAAATTTTTGAACAAAAATGTCTCCGCTTTCTTGATTAGTATCTGCATTTGTTCCTATATAATTACCATAGGTATAACCAACAGCATATAAAACGTCATCTTTGATTTCCAATTTTCTAATGAGGTCTGATTTTGGAGTTCCAAATTGTTTATAAATTGGGTTTGTTAATTGTGGTGAGAATTTTATAAGATATGCGTCCCCCTCGCCATTTGGTGCAGAACCCAAATTACCAGTCGTGAAACCTGCCACATAAATATTACCGTTATTATCAACTGCATTATCTAAAACCCAATCTGCTCTCGCACCTTGCGAAGATATTGTTACAGAGTTTGGACGGCTTGGGTTACTTGTATTTAAATTTTCATAAACGGAAACAAATGCATCTGCACCCATATTAGAAAAATACCAACCACCAGCGATCAGTCTTCCATTGCCAGGTGTTGTTCCAGGAACATAAGTCAATCCACCCCAAGCTTCTGCCGATGAAATAAAATTTGTGGTATTGGGCGGGTTAAGTTCTCTCCAAATATTAGATAAATTTGCCTTACTATACTTTGCTACTAAATACACATCGTCAAAACCTGCTGGTCCATCTGGTGAACCTTGGGCTGAAACAAAAATATTTCCATCGTCATCCTGTGTTATATTTCCATAACCATCAATTCCCGCATTACCCCATTGGTCCATTGCTACAATTTGTCCAGAATTTAAATCTAACTTTAATAGTATTCCGTCCCATCTACCAGCATTCGTGAACCCGGGTAAATTGCCAAGTGTTCTACCACAAACGTATAGAAATTGATCATCTGTAATTCCATCTTTTAACATAGATCCTTCGGATAAGGGCAATTCTGTAACCCATTGTTGCACTCCATTACTATTTATTTTTACAATGAATATTTCATTTTCTGCATCTGTACCTTCGTCTAAATTCCCATCAGTTGAACCAAACAAATATGAGTTGTTAAGTTCATCGACCGTAAATCCGCCAATAACTTCTTTGCCATCAGAACCGAACTGTGTAATGCCATTTGGTACAGCAAATGTAGTTTCTATAGGTTGGGCATAGGCAAATTGTATTGGATCTGTTAAACTTAAAATATTGTTCGAATTGCAGAGTGGATTGAGATTGTTTGGTGGATTTCCGCTCAAAGGGGATTCAATAGCATCACAAGGAAAAATAAATGCTATAAGATCAATATTATTATCTTTTGTATAAAATAAATACCAACCTTCTGTTTGGCAACCTTCAGCTAGGGTACAATAGATTAAGTTGTAATCTGTGGCTACTCCTTTTAATTGAATTGCGCCAGCCTCAAAATCAAGATGCTGAATTACCAAATAATCATTATCAATTCCATCACTTCCTTTTATGAAAAAAGGAACTTCTATTTCGTGAGTTCCAAGAATAATTCTATCTCTGTTTGCACTATTGTAAACTTCATTTAGATCAGTATTTGTTACACATCTTATATATTTTACTTTATTAGAACCAGGAAAAGTGTCTGAAGGATCCACGGGCATAAAAACATCACCACCACTATTTTCTCCATCCATATAGTCAGTATCTAAAATCGTGAAATCAAGGTCATTGAAAGGTGCTCCAGACGAAAATGTTGGTTGATCTTGAACGAATGGTATTAAATCTTCCGTAGCTCTAGGCATTGGCGGAAACAGTTTGGCAGTATCTTTTAATTCTTGTGTTGTTTGGCTATAACTAAAAATAGTGATGCTAATTGTAAACAGAAATAAGATTAGTTTTTTCATAGTTAAAGAGTTTAAAAACTCTTGGACTAAACTTCATGAAAAAGGTTTAATCTATCGTATTTATATTGCACATTTGTAATAAAACTTATGAAGATTAATAACGATAGGGTATAGTATTGATTTTTCATAGTTGTTAGTTTACTACGAAGTACTCAAGTTAATATAATCAAGCTATAAGGAATAAATGAACTAGGGATTTAGATTAAGAAAGGGAGTTTACGAAAGTTGATACTTCCTTTTATGAATTTTATGTCCAAGCAGCATCAATATCTATATCTTTTAGTTTGTCTATTTTTCCAATATTCTCAAGGAAATCTTTAATAGCTCCAAACTTTATTAATTCAGATTCTCTTTCTTCTATTGGAATTAGTTTTTTCATATTCTAAGTAACATTTTTAATAATATATTGAAAGTTAGTTATTTTTTCGCAGGTCTGTAATTACAAGCTCTATTTTCTACATATTCAATTTTATGCTCGGATAAGAGTTGAGAAATTATTTCTCTCGTTTCATTCTCGTCAAGATATAATTTTTCTCCAAGGTCAATTTCATTCAGTTGACCATCATTTTTTATTAGTGCTTTGTAATAGCGTTTTTTGTTTTTCATAATGGTTTTATTTTTTTACAGCTATCATCATATGGGGACTAAATGATAATAGATGATTATCGTTTTCTGTTAATTTAATAAGTTCTAGTAGTGTTTTTTTCTTTTCATCATTTAACATACTAGCAAAATAATCTTTATCTAACCAAGACATTCCCTCGACTGCATATGTATTAAGATAAGTTAACTCTTGAGCTACAAACTCCTGTTTAAGTTGTTCTGGTTTGTGATAATAAGCCTCAGCTAAAAGCCAAGGAAAATCATCTGGCGGATTATGTATTCCATTCGTTAATTCTTGTTTACACATATCAAAAAATGTCTTTTTGTGAATTAAACCGTTCAATAACCCAACCAAAGTTGATGCAGTATAATTAATAGCAAAACCTAAAATAATTCCATTGTTTTTAAGAACGCGTTTGGCTTCACGAATGGTTAAGTCTCTGTTTTCTTTTTTTTGGAGATGATAAAGGGGTCCGTGTAAAATTATCAAGTCAGCATAATTATTAGGTAATTCCAATTTACGAGATTCGCCTAATTGAATTGAAAACTTATTCTTTAATTTATTAGCTCTATTTGTTGCTATTTCTATATGTTTTAAAATAGGTTCTATTAAATGAACTTGATGTCCTTTTTTAGCAAGCCATTCTGAATATTTTCCAGTACCACCTCCAACATCAATTATTTTTGAAGTTGAGGATGATAAATATTTTTCTATAAGTGATTTAATTCTTTCAAATTCGAATATCCCCATTCCTTTGTTCAGTCGGGTTTCTTCAGATACTTTATTGTAGAATAGTTCTATGTCTCTACTAATTAAATGTTTACTATTCATTTTCAATTATTGTATTACCATCACATAATGAAATGTCTAAAACATTACAAATGCAACACAATCAGTTTGTGATAAATTGATTTGTTTAAAATTTTATAAAATAAATGGACGTGATTATCTGAACATTAAAAACCAATAGATTTCTATGTTTTAATTACTCTTTTTCGAGTTGGTCTTTTAGGAAAGACTCAGATAATATGTTTAATTAGTATAACAGATTTCAAAGATATAAATTCCTATATTAATTCTTTCAGAAGTTGTTGATTTTACTTGTAGGTAACCTCTCGGCTATGGTTAGTACGGGAATTCAATGAACCGAACTTAGTGAAAAATAAACTAAACTTTGAATTAAACACTAAAACTCTTATTGATTATAGCCATTGTTACCAAACGTATATTATGTTGAGTCAAATTTATTGTTCCTTCTTAAAGTACTCTATTTTCAACTTCTCAATGATTCTTGTACTTACCCAATAAAAATTTGACAATCCATCTTCTTCGTTATACCTACTAAAGAATAAATATTTTCCATCTGGTGTAATACTTGGAACGGTTTCTGAAAAGATAGAGTTCACTTGCTTTCCAAGATTAATAGGTTTAGACCACGTTCCGTCAATTTCTTTAAAGTAGACATATATATCATTGTCTTTTCGTGTATCATCTTCTGTATTCTTTGCATTTACGACTAGATAATCTTGTGATGGTGAAATGAAACCCTGAATACCAAATTCAATGTTTAATTCTTTTACTTCTGAAAATTCACCATTTATTTTTTTTGTATAATACATTTTTCGCTTTGCAATATTGGTGTAATAAAAATCTCCGCTTTTTCCTTGATTTAAATAAAACACTCTATCTCCATTTATTGGTGATTCAATTTCCTTTGCAGTACTTAAAGAGTCCTTAGTACGAGATATACACCAAATTTTCGTATTTCTTGAATCTTCGTTATATGCTGTAAAGTATATTTTATTCTCATTAAGACTAACAAATGGCTTCATTTCAGTATCTTTTTCACCTTTAGTAAAGTTAGCCTTTTTGATTGGTGACCACTTATTACCTTTTAATTTTGAATAATAAATGGCTGTTTTTTCATCTACTTCCTTAGCTTAAAAAAACATTTCATTTAAATCAGGAGAAAATGAAATTCCAAATTCATATCGCCCATCAATCGAAACGAGACCTTGAGCAAAAATTTCTGGAGTTAGACCAGGTGGTTTTTGGTCAAAATATTTTTTTTCTTTAGTTGATGAATTATTGTTATTATTTGAATTCTGTGTTTTTGTATTACAAGCATTCAGAAATAGTGTAAATACAAGTACTAATAGTTTAATGATTTTCATACTATTTTTTATATACATTATTATACCACCTTATTTTACTATGGTTGTTAATTCAGTCAGATATTCTTTGGTGTACTTTTCTCCAAAATTGTCAATCGTAATTGCAAAGGCGAAATGTAAAATAAGTGCCGTAAATATCCCAAAAAGGATAGACTTTGGGCTTAAAAATGACATCGCCAGAATTAGCACAACAATCAAAACACCATAAGTTAATTTGAGCCAAAAGAAAGATTTCAATGCCTTTTCAGTAGATTTAGATTCGCTTACTAAAAATTCCGTTTCGTTGCTTTTATAAGTCGATATCTTGTCATTAATTTTCTGTTGGTATTTATAATATGTCGGAAACATTACTGCCATTTCCAAAATTCCGATAACAATCATAGTTATGGCAAAACTCTTATGATTAGATAATAATAGAAAAAGTAAGCCAACTATTACTGAAACAACACCTATTATTCCTGCGAACAGGTATAATGTTTTTTCGCTATTAAAAAATTCGGTTATCCAATCCATATTTGTTGATTTACTTTCCAATTGTTCTATAATTTTCGATTTAAATTACGCTTTTGAGATTTGCTCTGCTTTTAATTTGTAATCGTTAAATAATGCATTATTCATATTGTACATATCGATAAATCCACCAACTTCAATCATTTCTAATAATGTAAGGTCACATTTTTGTATTCGTGGAAATTTCTCAGCATTGTCAATGCATTCAATTTCATAATGTCCTTTTGCGTGTAACACTATATTTCCGTCTTGAACGGGTTGATATATATAATTGAAGCTTAATGAAGCTTTTTTATCATTTATTAGCTTAACTGTCATTTCAAATGGTCGGTGAGAATATCCCCAATCTTTGTTCAATTCGTTGAAACTATTTTCGAAAGCTTGAATTCCGACAAGATTTCCACTTGGACTTAACCATTCAAATCCATCTTCATAAAGTAATTCCCGAACCAATGAAAATTCCGTATTCTTACTTTCGTACAATGAAAAAAAGCGGTGCATCATAGCTTCAACTCTGTATATTCTTGTTTTCTCTGTATTTGTCATTATCTATATGTTAAAGTTGTTTTAGACGTTTGTTTTTATGTGGCATAACGACTCAGTGTATGTAACATGGGGCAGGTGATAAGCTATACGTTTCGGATTGGTGACTCTGCAAATAGATGACAACCTTTCGGTTAAACACTAATCGCCCTATTTGCTATATAAAATGTTACCACCAGTTACTTTTCTGTTTTTTCAGTTAAATACTTATAAAAGAAAGAACTTTTCAAGTATAGCTTACATTTTTCAATATCAGTCAATTCCGAATACAAGTTTATTTCATAATCAATTCCGTTAATTTTCAATTCAATAATCTTATTTTCTTTGTCAAAGGTTAGATTCTCAATTCCGTTATCAATTTTAGATTTTAGTAGTTCTAAGTCATCAAATTTTGAACAAATAGTTTCGGCTAATTCGGTTTCGTCATTACTTGCAGAAACTGTTGCCCAATTAGGGTACATTGATTTATAATCATATTCAAATGCTCTTTCAATTAATTTTGAAATAGCCTTGTCTTTTTCTCCTAAATCATTTAAAAATCTGTATTTCCAAAAGGCTAAATCTACCTTTTGAAAAATGAAAGATGTTAATGAAGTTGTCTCAAATGCAATTTCTTTATCCGCTTTTTCAACGTAACTTAATCCTTTTTTGAAGTCTCCTTTTTTCCCATAGAAGCTCGCCAACCGCATAGTTGCGTGGTAACGATAATTCTTATAAGGTTTGCCAATTTCGTTGTTTAAGTCCTTATCGTTTAAATCAGAGTCAATTATTTTTTGATAGTAATTCAGTATGTTTTTCTCATCATCTATTTCAATATAATAATAGAGTATATTTCCTAAAGTCGTTCCGTAGGTTGATGAAGGATTATCTGCTTTTTTCTCAATCTTTTTCCAGATTTTCAGTGCTTTATTTTTTTTTCCTTCTTGATATAAATCTATTCCTTTATCAATCTCTTCGTCCAATTTTTCTTGACTAAAAACTTGATTTGAAAATAGGATTATTAATATTAGCAGGATGTTTTTCATAATTGGTGGTAACGTTTAGCTATGCGTAGTGCGGGAGCAAAAAAACAAAGATTTTCGAGCAAGCACTTAGCCAAAGTTTATGTTTTGTTTTTATATTCTTTAAAATACTAAATTTAAATCTTTGGCGACAAACCAAATAGACAATGATCTTTCGATTAAACCTAAACTCCGCATTATAGCATAGGTGTTGTTACCCAACGTTTTTATTTAATCTTTCTTTAGTTTTTTGCTCAAACCTCTTTTTCCAATCATTAAGATTGAAGTTATACCTTTCTTGGAAAGAAGATGTTTCCCAGTACATCATTAAAGCATAATTTTGTTCCATTAATAATGCTCTATTAATATCTCCAATGTCAGTAAGTCCAGAAATTATTTCACTTATTATCAAGTAATCATTATTCTCTTTTTTACCTCCAAAATTAAAATCAATTTTTTCGCGATTTATAATCAGAGGATGATTTTTTAATTCCTCAACAGGATTTAGAGTTTTAATCATTCTTAAAGCATTTTGAGAAGGAAATTCAATCGCCCAATTTGAAATAATCGAATTGATGATGCTTTTTTGAAATTCTAATTCATTTCCGATTCGTTTATATTGAGAAGCTAACTTAAACCAATTCTCACTTAATTCTCCAAAACTATTTGTACTATCTTTATAGAATTCAATAGCTTTTTCAGGATTATTTTGTTTCAATTGTTCGTTTCCTTTGCTCAGTAAATTCAAGACAAAATTTTCGTCATCAATTTCTTCTTCTCCCCAATCAAAATCATTTAATTTATACCATTCTAAGAATTTGTCTAAATTCGAAAATCTTGGGTTAATAATTCCCTCATCGTGAATCATTTCACAGATTATAGGTTCTTGATTTTCTTTTCCAAATTCCCAGTAAAATCCAAAATAATCTCCATTCCCCAAACTTGCTTCTTCAAACTGTAAAAATCCATTTGGAGGATATACACCAACTTCTATTTCAGAGTTAGCAGAAACTTCATTTATATTTTTAGGTAATCTCATTTTTCTAATGTTGGGTAACTACTGTATAACAGCAATTGTTTTTATTTTTATCATAACAACCGTTCACAAACGTTTATTAAACGTTTAATTCTACGGCTAGCTTTTGTTTTTTGTTTTAAAAGTAGTATAAAATTTCCCACAAGACAAAGTCACTAATCAATTCTTATAATTATATCTGTCAGTTTATTTTAGCAAACTAACAGGTATTGATTACTGTTACTCTACCTTCACTCGTACTCCTTCAGAATGACTACTAAACTCTGGCGCATACATACTCTGGATCGTAGTGATACCGTTAGAGAAATCTCCTTTATTGTTAACACGTAGATCATATTCAAAAACGTATACTCCTTTTGGTAAATAGTCAAAGAAGAAATTAGTAGAAGCATCTTTGGTGCTTTCATAATATCCTAATCCATCTTGATATTTGTATTGCGAGATCACATTGATCGGTTCTAATCCGGATGCACGCATATCTTTCATGTGCACAAACTCCATTGTTCGATCTGATCGCAATTCTATGCGAACTCTTACCAGATCTCCTAGTTGTAATTGTGTTTTATCAGTGATTTCAGTAATCTCCTCACCAGTATCTGTATTCTTTTTAAGGAATAATTTTTTCTTAAGTTTTAATGGGGTTTCTGCAGAGGTAATTTTATCTAGATTTTCAAAATATTGCCAGTACAAGGCTCCCCATGCAATCCCTTTTCCTTTTTTGGTGATTTTGGCCGTAGCCATATCTTTTTTTATTTCACCACCATTCCATGAAGTTTTAAAATATCCCGTTCCGGCTTCTACTTTTACATCGTCCATCTTGCTTGGATCAATTTTCTGATCGCCCAATACAATCTCTACCATGTCAGTTACAGATAACCAATCACTTCCTTGTAATAATAATGCGTATACTGCCTCTGTAGTGGCTTTGGTAGTTTTCCAACGATTGGTCTGTTTGTTCTTTAATAACCAAATCTTAAGATTATCTACGATCTCTGTTTTTTTAGGCTCCTGCTCAATCTCTGCAAAAACTTCAATCATTAATGCCTGAGTTTCTATCGGCGCTTGATACCAATACCAACTTGCGGTATTCGATTTCCAATACATACCCAATTCTTCGCTAGTGATACTTTTTTCATCTAATGATCTAATAATTTTGGTAGCGGTAGTAGCATCATTATTTCTATTTAATATCAGAGCCAACATTCCCTGCGAATATAAGTTTCTCTTCAGCCAATACTTTTTGGACTGTCCCATATAATACTCCCAAGCCTCGTTAGTGCTGTTAGCTCTTTTGATATCCGAAAAGAAACTACGCATATATAGATAGTGAGTCTGTGTATAACTAAGGTGATCTTTATTGATATCGATCTTATTTCGCTCACAGTATTTCTTTAGCTCATTGTATTCTTTTACAAATTCCTTATCTAGATATCGTACTGCTTTTTGCAGCATATTCTGAGTTTTACCCTCAAATTTTGTAACGCCTAGTTTTTTTAAGTGCCCAAAACCAGCAGCGATATGTTGTGTGATATAGCGATTTTCTCTTCCACCTTTAAACCAAGGAAATGCTCCTGATCCAAATTGTACTTGCTGTAACTTGTTTAATGCACTCTGCAATTCGTTATTCATCTTATTAAGATCAAAAAGTAGTGCGATGCGTTTCTTTTGTTCGGTTTCGCTCTGCGCATCACGTAACCAAGGAGTTTCTTGGATAATCAAAGATTTTAGCTCCTGATTTTTTTCCAGATTACTTAATAAAGCATCGGTATTTTTCCATTGATTAAATACTTCTTGGATTCTGGGATTAGAATTGGCGATATGACTAGCCAATGAATTGGCATAATATCTAGAGAATGTCTGTTCAGCACATTCATACGGATATTCCATCAAGTAAGGTAGAGCCTGTACAGCATACCAAGCAGGATTAGAAGTCATTTCTAAGGTAAGCTTATGATTTTTTAAGGTAGTAGACGTATTATTCTTTAGCTTATCTAGTGTAAATGTTTTAGTCTGATCAGAACGTATCCACATCGGTAATGTCTCTGTTACCAACATTCTGTTAGACAATACAGGTAATACATTCTGTTCACCATCAGAGAAATCCCCTGCTTTGGCTACAATTTTATATTGAACTGTCTGTACATTGTCTGGAATCTGAAGCTCCCAAGATACATTAGTATTTCCTGCTGCTTTTACAGAAAAATCCTGACGAATATTGGTGTTCTGTAAATCTGCATCAATGGACTTTCCTGTTAAGGCGTCTATCAATTGTAATTCTATAATACCCGTAAGATCTTTGGTAGAAATATTAGAAACCTTAGAACTCAGAATAATCTGATCACCTTCTCGCAGGAATCTTGGTGGATTAGGTAAGATCATTAACTCTTTCTGGGTAACAGTCTCTAATACTTGTGTACCAGCATTTAGTTCTTTGGTATGTGCAAGTAGCTGTAACTTCCATTTGGTTAAGGCTTCTGGAGCTGTAAAATTAAAACTTACATTCCCTTCTGCATCCGTAGTTAACTTCGGGAAGAAAAAAGCCGTTTCCTGCAGGTTTTTACGAATTTTAACCCCTTCTAGAGATTGTTCTTTCTTATCGTCTTTTTTATTGCTTTTGTTTTCGACACCAATTGAATCTGCTTCACTTTCTTCTTTCATAGCACTTCCGGCGATAGCAACTTCTTCCATTTCTGCATCCTCTGCAACCATTTCCATGGATGCCATTGGAGCAGGAGCAGATTTACTCAGTCTACTTCTTTTTTGAGATCCGAGATTGTTATAACGATAACTTTGTCCAAAATATAGACCAAACCAATTTAATTGATCATACCCTTGATAACGGAAACTGGTTTTTCTGGTATATCCGTTATAAATATTGAAATTTCCTTGGGTAAAGCTTCTGGTAGCTTTTCGCTGCGAATATGAATAATAAATAGGCCTGTTAATCGGATTGAAATACCATTGATGTGGTCTGAACTGATCCAAAGAAACATCATACATACTTGCTAGTAATTCGGCAGTTACCTTATCTCCCTTTGGACCTTTAACAGTAAAACTCCAGGTTTCTTGTTGTCCCGGCTGTAGTTTGTCTCTAAATGTTTTTGTTTCTATACTAAGTTCTGTGGGTTTATAAGGGACAGCAATAGCTACTGTACCACTTTTGTAAGCATTGTAATTTGCAAAACTATAGGTAACTGCAAATCCACCCAGATCGTCATTATTTACTGGGATTTTTATAGTTTTACTATTATTGGATAAGGTAACAAGTTTGGTTTCGATAATTTTTTGGTTCTTTTCTATATCGACTGTAACAATCATATCTTCTGAAGCAGAGCTTAGCTTTAGGATTACTTCATCTCCGATAGTATAAGAACTTTTGTTTGTTGTAATTTCAAACAATTTATTATCCGGAATGGTATTGTCTGATTGATCAAATACAGTAATATATTTGATGTCTTTTACCTTTTGTCCGAATTTATCTTTAGTAGTAAGTTCTATGATATATTTACCGGTTTCCCATTTTTTAATATTTCCAAGGGATATATCTTTGCTGCCTTTAGCATTGTCTTTGGTTTCTTTAGTGTCATAGGTTTTGTCAAAAACGATGCTTCCCTTTTCCCAGTTTCTAAAATCGTCTTCATTTCCATATGCATCATGAGGGAATAATTTTTTGAATTCTTCTTTGGTAAAGCTACTATAATCTGGTGCTTTCCACGGGCGAGTGCGTAAAGGACAATCTGGAGCTTCTAACTTATGAATCTTTATCGTTCCACTATTTGCTACAAATTCATTGTTTAGGTTTTGCGTAGCGATACTAAGCGTATTATCCTTTTTGGTTTTATCAATTTCGGAAGTGATATTTATGGATGCAGTTAAAGCGTGATATCCAACATTAACGTAGGTTTCGGTACTTCTTGTTTCGCCATTAATATCTGTTACATCTGCAATTACTTTATAGGTGAAAATTGGCTGATTTTCTTTAGCAACACTCTTGTCCGGCAATGCGGCAAATGTAATATTGTATTCACCCGTATCATTCGTCTTGGTTTCTCCATATGTAATTTCCTGTTCTTCAGTTCTGTTTCTAGGATACCAATAACACCAGCGAGGGTATTGTACTTGTCTGTATACTCGATATACTACTTTGGCATTTGTAATATTGCTTCCGGCATAAGCGGTTGCGGTTGCCGTAAGTTTTATACTGTCGTTAATCTTGTAAGTTTCAGTAACCGGGTTAAATTTTGTTTCAAATTTAGGACGTTTATATTCTTCCACAGAAATGGAAGTACTGTTATAATTGTTTGTTTGAATACTATAGTTACCGGTTAATCCTGAAGATGGTACTATAAATTCACCTGCAAAGGATCCATATGTATTCGTTGTGAAATTCAATAACTTCACTTCTTGCCCATTTACATCTATTAATTTTGCAAAAGCTGGTGCATTGGCGACAACTTTAGGATTTTCTTTTCCTTTAGATGCCATCATAATTCCTTTGAAATATACTGTTTGTCCTGGTCTATAAATACTTCGGTCTGTGAAAAGGAACGTGGTATGTCTGGTGCTGGTATCTGGTTTGCTATAATCTGGATAATGATTAAGATATAATCCATTAAAATAAGCTTTGTCAGTTCCTTTGCTTACTGTTGCTAAAACATTGTAATAATAACCTTCTTTAGAAAAAGAAGCTTCTCCTTTTTCATTAGTGATTAAGGTTTGGTTTAAGCTATTTCTTTGGTTGTTAGAAACTAGTTTTATAGTAGCCTTAGGAATTGGAGCACCATTATTCCTGTCGATTATCTGAAATCTTGTTTCGCTTGCTGTGTTGTTTTCAACAAGGGTGATATTGGTAACCTGTAGATTTCCAAAAGAAAATGTGTGTTCCTCACTTAGATCTTTTGTGGTTGATCCTACGATAATGTAACTTCCTTGTTCTAATCCAGGAACAGCAATTTCGGTAGTATGATTTTGATAGTCTTTTTCGTCACGAATTGTGGAACTCCAAGAATGGGCAACGGATAATTTATTCAGAAAAGCGATTTTTTCTTTTTCCTTATAAATTTCTTGAAATGATTTTAATTGACTTTGCTTAACTTTTAGAACTTTAAAATAGAGTAGCTCCAGGTTTTTATAATTTACTAGAATTCTAGATGACTTGTTAATCGGAATATAACTTTCCAATTTAATAGAGTTCACTTGTTTCTCAAGAATTTGATCTTTTAAATGGCTACAATTATTAGCTCCTCTAGATTTTGGATATTTAGTAATAGCTTCTTCGCAAACTTTTAAGGCTTTCTGTAATGTCCATCGATGTGTTTCATTTTCGTTGTGAATATACGTTAATGCCTGCGTTTGGTATAGTATAGCAATTTCATAATCATACAAGGTAGAAGCAGCATTATTTTGGTGTTTTTCTTTTTCTGAAACCAAAGTTGCTAATAGTAGTTCTTGTTTATCACCAAATATAGCATTATCGTAGATAAACTTAAGGCGTTCTATATTTACTTCGATTAAAGCATCAGGTTGCTTATCTCTTTTGTGAAAATTGATAAGGTTTTGATATATTTTTAATGCGTGAAATTGTAACGATAATGAATCTTCCGTTGTAATATTCAATCTAGAAAAACCTTCATAACTTTTTAGATAATCAGGTGAGTCTATCTCAAAAGCATATGCCGGTTTGGTAATGTTGGTTTCCGAAGTTTTATAAAAGGCTAATGCATTGTGTGATAAAAAATCAAAAAGTGTAGGTCTATATATTTTAGAATCTTTGGATAGAGTAAGCATATCATTAAACTCTGCAAGATCTGTTTGTTGGGCTAATAGGCCGTTATTCAATGATTTTTCATAATACAAATGGATTTCGGCGAATAAAGTTTCTAAATCCCAGGTTCTAAAGTCTTCTTTGTCTACTTTTTCTGAAGTTTTAGTTCTGTTATAAAATTGCCATCGATGCTCCTGAAAATATTGCCAATACAGATTGGCTAAAATGCTTTCTAGAATATTTCTTCTGGGAAACTCACTATTCTCGATTTCACTTTTAAATTCCTTAATGATATTTAATTGCGCATTTTCTTCTAATACAAGATTATACTTTGCTTTGTAAATCAGGGTTTTTGTGATCTGGTTGGTGTTGTTTGCTTTCTTAGCTTTGTTATAGATTGCATCTACCGTTTCTAGGGAGGATTTTGGTAACCCTTGCTGATCAAAACCTTCTACTTTTTTCCAATCGTTTTGATAGTTGTCTTGAGCCATCATATAATTTAGGTTTGTAATAAAGAGTATGAAAACAAGAATGATATATTTTTTCATCTGTTTGATTTTTTGTGTTTGTTAAAACAATAATACAAGTCTTATACAAATGTTCATTGAATAAAAACTTGAAGAAAGTAAATAACTATATAAAGCTACATAATTGCAACGATAAATTAGGGAAAACCTTGTTCTGTTTAGTAAATGAGTTGATTTTTCGAGTAAGATAGTTTTTGAGCAGTTGATTATTAGGTGTGTAGGATAATTGGAGTTTATTTTTTTTTAGAACAAAAAAATAAACTCCAAAACTTAACTAGACTTGTTTTATCGTAAATCATAATTCTAACTTCACAATTAATTTTATCTTTACTATTTCGAATCAAGAATATAATTATGCGTGTACATTTTATTGCAATAGGAGGTAGTGCTATGCACAATCTAGCTATGGCACTGCATCAAAAAGGAGATCAGGTAACTGGAAGTGATGATGTGATCTTTGAACCATCAAAATCTAGATTAGATCGGTATGGGTTACTACCCAAAACTTTTGGCTGGTATCCTGAAAAGATTACCGAAGATATTGATGCAATTATTTTGGGAATGCACGCTAAGGAAGATAATCCAGAATTAAATAAAGCACAGGATTTAGGATTGAAAATATATTCATACCCTGAGTTTCTTTATGAACAGTCTAAGAATAAAACTCGCGTAGTCATTGGTGGTTCTCACGGTAAAACTACCATAACTTCTATGATTTTGCATGTATTACATTATCACGAAAAAGAAGTGGACTATATGGTTGGAGCTCAACTGGAAGGTTTTGATACAATGGTTCATCTCACGGAAGACAATGATTTTATGGTGCTAGAAGGAGATGAATACCTTTCCTCACCTATAGACAGAAGACCAAAATTTCACTTGTATCAACCTAATATTGCATTGATAAGTGGTATTGCCTGGGATCATATTAATGTATTTCCAACATTTGATAATTATGTAGAACAGTTTCAGATTTTTGTAGATAGTATTGTTCGTGGCGGTAGCATCAATTATAATGCAGAAGATCCTGAAGTAGTTAACGTTGTTGAAAACTCAGAAAATCAGATTCGCAAAATACCATACACTACACCAGAATATAGAGTAGAAAATGGAGAAACTTTACTACAAACCCCAGAGGGAGAGATGCCTATTGAAGTTTTTGGGGCGCATAACTTGAGTAATTTGGCTGGAGCCAAATGGATTTGCCAACATATGGGGATTGATGAGGATGAATTTTACGAGGCCATAGCATCTTTTACAGGAGCTTCTAAGCGATTGGAGAAAATTGCAGAGAGTGCAACGGCTGTTGCTTATAAAGATTTTGCACATAGTCCATCAAAAGTAAGTGCAACAACTAATGCTGTTAAGGAACAGTATAAGGATAAGCAGGTAGTGGCATGTCTTGAATTACATACATATAGCAGTCTCAATGCGGAGTTTCTAAAGGAATATGAAGGCGCGCTAAATGCTGCCGATGAAGCTGTAGTTTTTTATTCTCCTCATGCTGTAAAAATTAAACAGTTAGAAGAGGTTTCTGTAGATCAGATCGAAAAGGCTTTTAAAAGGGATGATCTTATTATTTATACCAATCCAGACGAATTTAAATCATACCTAAAACAAAAGGATTTTAGCGATTCTGCTTTGTTGCTTATGAGCAGTGGTAACTATGGAGGATTGGATTTTGATGAGGTGAAAGAGATGATTTAGGTTTAAAAATGCTTTTCAAACAATCCATTAACAAAATCAGCAACACTTTTCTGATTGTTTTTGATTAATTCTTGTTTAGCATTATCAATATCAGTAGGAACTTTATCCTGACTAAGTTTAAACTTCCCTTCCCATTGTTGTACTTCAATTTCAAAACAATGTATATACGGAACTAAACGATCCATGCGTGGATCATCTAGTGATAATTTAAAATCTTGATTGGGAGCTTCTAGGAACTCGGTCATAATGACTATAGATTTTTTTATAGACTCAGGATCTTTAACCTCCTTTACAATTCCTGTTGCGTGTGCGATTATATAATTCCAGGTAGGTAATTGTTTTGTAGTATAAATAGATGGCGAAATATAAGTTTGTGGTCCCTGAAAAATGCTAGTGATAGGGTAGTTATTCTTTAATAAGTTTACATGCGGGTTATTGGCATCGATGTGTCCCACAAGTTTATCCTCATGAAATATAAGAGGTGCGTGCGTAATAAAAGGTTTTGTTCCTTGTGCAGAAATTATGGTAGCAAATGGATGTGCAACTGCTACACTTTTAATATTTTCTACATTATAGTCTTGGTGATGTTTTGGTGGATACACAGACTATATATTAAATTGTTGTAAATGATGATCCAAATGCTTGTATTGCATTTTACCCCATTGATCTTTTGTGAACTTTCCGAACATAGGATGTGGATCCCATTCGGAAATAGTTCTTTTTTCAGAGAATTCGTTTATCAATTTTAATAAAGTCTGTTTTTCTTCTTCAAAAACTTTTGCGTCTACTACTTTAAGTTTTGGATGTGTTGGTAAGCTTTTCTTCCAAGGTTTATCATTATACATTGCTTTTTTAAAGAATAACTTAGCCAGTAAACTAGGTTTCATTGGGGGGTGTTCCTTTTTCAACGCGATTTTAAGTGGAAATTGACAATGATAAAACATTTGAGAAATATCCATCTTGCCCCACGCCTGAACACTGTTATTAGACAATTTATGAATACGATCTTCTATTTCGTTTTTTACAGTTTCATCAAAGAGGGATTTCATATTTTATATTGTTTAGTATCCAATACTCAAAAATAACAGAATTATTTTAAAGATTGGATATAGAAATCCTAAGCTATTATTAAATAACTCTTCAATAAGATAAAAAATAAATGAATTTTACTAACCTACTTTTTCGAAAACAAGTTTTAGTATACCCTCTAAATCACCATTAGCAGAAATATCTGCAGGTGTTCCTAGATTCATCATCAAGGGTTGATCCTTAATTTTTCCTTGTAAAAAGTATTGAAAAGTATTACCGAATTTAAATTTGAAACCTTTCAATTCACTTCCAAAAGAAGTAAAAATAACTTCGCTTCGTTCGTCTTCACTCTTTCCTTCTGCAAAAGCACTAATGGTAGCGTAAAAGACATCTTTTAACATATCATCGCTATAATAATCCCATTTTATAGATGTTCCATTACAAGCTTGTAATTCAAACTCCGATTGTGCTTGGCATCCTCTGGGTACTTGTATGTGGTTTCCTACTAGGTTTAAAAAGCTGATACGCTTAGTGTCTTGTCCATAGAAACCAATAGTAACTAGTAATAATACGAAAGTAAAAATGTTCTTCATAAATAGGTTAATTTGAAGTTGTTAAATTCAATGTTTTTAGATTATGGGTGGTCAAATATAGTAAAACTTTCATTTTCAAACAAATATATATTTAATCAATCTGTAAACATGGATATAATAAGCAACATTTATTGCTATATTTTGGATAATAATATCTTGTATTTGAGATAAATAGTTTATACTTATGGCTTAAAATGTTTAGGGAATAAAACTGTGTTAAAAAATTTTATGAGTGAACATAATTCTTCATTTTCTATCAGGGAATGGGATGAAAATGATCGTCCAAGAGAGAAATTAATGGTTAAAGGGAAGAATGCGCTGAGTGATTCTGAATTGATTGCTATTTTGATAGGTTCAGGTAATCGCGATGAAAGTGCTGTAGCATTAAGTAAGAGAATTTTAGCTAGTGTGGATCATCAAATCAATTCATTAGGAAAACTCTCGGTAAAACAGTTAATGAAATTTAAAGGTATAGGAGAGGCAAAAGCAATTGCTATTGTTGCTGGATTAGAACTAGGTAGAAGAAGGAAGGAAGAAGACGATCCGGTGATGTATAAAATCACTAGTAGTAAAGATGCATATAATATTCTCAATCCTTTTATAGGAGATTTAGAGCACGAGGAGTTTTGGGTGCTTTATTTGAACAATTCAAATAAAGTGTTACAGAAAAAACAGATTAGTATTGGAGGGAAGACAGGAACATTAGTGGATCCCAGAATTGTATACAGATATGCATTAGAGTTTGGTGCAACTTCTATAATACTGGCTCATAATCATCCTAGTGGATCGTTAATCCCAAGTACATCAGATAAAGCACTGACTCAAAAGCTAAAACACGCAGGAGTAAGTTTAGATATAAAATTATTAGATCACTTAATAATAACAGAAAAGGAGTATTTTAGCTTTGCAGATGAAGTAATGCTATAATTAGAAGTATGCTATTAGTTTATGTTCAAAAAATAACTCCCAGAGTATCTTATACGTTTCGGCATATTTGTAAACGAATTTTGGGATTAGAAGTTGATTTTGCTTCTAAGATAGAATCATTCATTGCGCATGACGGACCTAAACTGTCATATGGTAAGCAGCCATTGGGAAAAGAACTTTATTTTCAGAGTGTTGATTTGCTTTTTGAGCACGGATTTAATGAGGTAGATATTCAAGTTTTTCCTTGGGAAGATACTCAGTGTTTTTTTCAGGTAAAACACTCTGATGCAGTATTGCCATTCGATATTTTTGCAGCTACGTTTTATCTTTTAACTAGATACGAGGAGTATCTTCCGCATGTAAAAGATGAACTTGGAAGATTTACGGCTACAGAAAGTATCGCGTACACAAACGGATTTTTGGAAGAACCGGTTGTTGATATATGGGTATATAAATTCAAGAATGTTTTAAAAGAAAAATATCCAAATATAGAATTTCAGGAAAAGCAATTTAGTATTCTTCCAATTTTATACATAAATCAAACTTTTGCATATTGGCAAAAAGGAATTTTAAGATCAATAGGAGGAGGGGTACGCGATCTTTGGCAGTTAAAAATTAGTGAGGTAACCGACAGGGTTAAGGTAATGTTAGGGTTGAAAAAAGATCCATATAATACTTTTGACTTTGTTATTGACTTACAAAAAAAGAATGTCAAAAAATGTATTATGTTTTTTGGTCTAGGTGATTATACTAATTATGAGAAAAATATCAATCATAATAATCCAGAACATAAAGGAATCATTAAACACGTTTCGGATTATATAGATATTGGACTTAAGGTGTCTTATGAAGCTATTTCGGATTTAGTGGTGTTAAAAAAAGAGAAAATGAGAATTGAGAATATTGTAAACAGACAGTTGCAATATTCGTTATGCGCTTTTTATAAAATAAAGTTACCCGAAGCCTACAGAAATTTTATAGAACTAGAGGTAAAAGAGGACTATTCTATGGGGTATCCAGGACATTCTGGTTTTAGAGCAGGAACCTGTACACCTTTTATGTTTTATGATCTGGATTATGAGGTACAAACACCATTGGTAATACATTCTTTTTGTTGTACTCCCAAAAGTTTTGAGAATGCCGAAAACGAATATGCTGTAAAGCAAGAGTTAGATGCTTATATAGAGAAAATTAAAAAAGTAAACGGGTTATTTATTCCGGTTTTTAGTAATGGTTTGTTTAGTGAGCTTAATGAACAAACTTATTGGAAATCGATATTGGAATTTATTTGGAACAAAGATGAAAATAGAAAAACTTGATCACATATTTTTTGATTTAGATCATACACTTTGGGATTTTGACAAAAATTCGGCTTTAGCATTTCAGTTGATGTTCGATAAATTTGAAATTCAGATTTCTATTGATCAATTTTTATCAGTATATCAACCGATAAATTTACGTTACTGGAAATTGTATAGAGAAGAACAAGTAACGAAAACAGAACTTCGTAGAGGACGTCTTATAGAAGCGTTTGCTGTTTTTGGTAAACAATTGTCATTAGAGGTTATAGATGCTTTGTCTGATGATTATATTAATTTTTTACCTCTTAATAATTATTTGATAGATGGTGCAAAAGAATTATTAGAGTATTTAATGCCAAAATATAAGTTGCATATTATTACTAATGGTTTTAGAGAAGTGCAACATACAAAACTTACTAATGCTAAAATTAAACATTATTTTAAGACCGTAACCAATAGTGAAGAGGTTGGTGTTAAAAAACCTAATCCTATTATTTTTGAACATGCACTAAAGATTTCCGGCGCTGATGTTGATAGAAGTTTGATGATTGGAGATAATTATGAAGCGGACATTATCGGTGCAGAAACTTTGGGAATCAAGACAATATGTTTTAACTATCATCAAGAGCAATTACCGGCAAAAGCCATACAAGTTTCTGCATTAAATCAGATAAAAAGTTACATTTAGTAATAAATATTTGTATATTTTCGTTATTACTAAACAACTCCCCCCAGATGAAAACAAAAAAAACCTATGCATTGCTGCTATTTGTTGGCGCAATTTTAATAACTGCTTCTTGCGTCAAGGAGCTAGATTTTGAGCAACTCGATGATGTTGTTCTTACACCTGTGTTTGAAGCAGATTTTATTTATTCAGAATTTGATGTAGAAGATAATATTCCTCAGGGTACTCCTCCAAATACTGAATTTACCATTCCTCCAGAAGTTTTAAGAGATACCATAAATTACGATTTAGTAGGTACGGATTTCGCTATAGATAATTTAGATAGAGTAGAGTTAACCATGGAGGTTCGAAACACTATTCCAGCTGCATTCACGATCCAGTTTCAGTTTTTAACACAAGCTGGTCAACCCATTGGACAATTATATAGTATCCCGGTACAAGCGGGATTAGGAGAAGGAACAGAGCCTGTGATATCATTTTCTGATCCGAATCCAATAGTTTTAGATAATGCTACCTTAAATCAATTAGCTTCTGCTCAAAAAATAGCTACAGAGATTATTGTTCCAACTTTAAATTCTGATCTAAGAGGAGCTTTGCAGATAAGATCAAAGGCTAGTTACTATGTAAATTATCAATTATGAGAGTCCTACTATGCCTTTTAGGTTTGTTGGGATGCTCATTATATTCTCAGAATAAAGAAACCTTATACGATTTTACAGATTTGCCTCAATCGTTAATGCTTAATCCAGGTGCGGATGTAGATTTTAAGTATCACGCAGGAGTTCCATTTCTATCTCAGATACATTTTAATGTTGGATTTAAAGGAGCTTCTATTTATGATGTTTTTGCTGATGACGGCAGAGATATAAATGATAAGATTGAAAATACAATAAACAAGTTAGGAAGCAATGATTTTTTTACGCTTACACAACAATTGGATCTCATAAATTTTGGTTGGAGGAGTAAAAATGATGAAAGTTTATATTATTCTGGAGGTGTGTATCAAGAGCTTGATTTGATTGTCTATTTTCCAAAAGATTTTGCAGTATTGGCATATCAAGGGAATCAAGATTTTATTAATGTTCCGTTTCGATTTTCTAATATTAGCACTACAGGAGAGTTCTTGACCGTATACCATTTTGGTTATAATAAAAAAGTAAATAAGAAACTTACGTTTGGTGCTAGAGCAAAACTCTATTCTAGTATATTTAATTTTCGAAGCACAAAAAATAGAGGAACTTTTACTACGATAGAGACGCCGCAGGGAAATAACATATATCAGCATATAATTAGTGATGCGGATGTGAGTTTACAAACAGCTGGATATGCTTCTTTGCGCGACATTGAATCTGAAGATAATGCTGATGGGGCGAAACAAGTACTTAATAAGTTTTTAGGAAGAGCATTTCTAGGAGGAAATTTAGGCGTTGGTGTAGATGTTGGATTTAGCTATAAATTAGAAGATCAGTGGACCGTTACTGGCAGTATGACTGATTTAGGAATGATTTTTTATACAAAAGATGTCGAGACTTACAGAGCCAGAGGTAATTTTGTTTTTGAAGGATTAGAGACTCCGATTACGGATGAGAATGGTCAGGATGTTTTAGACGAGTTAGAAGATGCAATACCTATTGATACTCTTAATACAAGTTATGCAGCTTTACGCCCGTTAAAACTTAATGGTTCTATTAAGTATTCTTATAATAAATATGATGACGGTACCTGCGATTGTAATGATCCTCCTTATCAGGACGCTTTTGGATTACAGATTTTTACGCAGTTTAGACCAAAAAGACCACAGTATGCAGCATCACTGTTTTATTATAAGCGCTTATCTAGTTTTCTAAGAACAAAATTGACATATACAGTCGATGATTATTCTTATAAGAATATTGGTTTTTTAATGTCTACTCATATTAACAAAATTAATTTCTATATTTCGGCAAATAATCTTTTAGAATATTCTAATCTTGCTGATGCTAGGGGAGTATCGGTTCAATTAGGATTTAATGTAATAATGTAATGAATATGACACGTATTTTATTTTTTGGGCTTGCGCTTTTCTTTACTATCAACTTTTCTGCTCAACAGAGTGTAAATGATTATAAATACGTCATTGTTCCGGAAGGGTATATGTTTTTAAAGGAAAATGATGGGTATCAGTTAAACTCATTGACGAAATTTTTATTTAAAAAGTATGGTTTTGAGTCTTATATGCGAGGAGATGAATTGCCGGATGACCTAAAGAGGAATGGATGTAAGGGGTTAAGAGCTGATGTGAAAAAAAAACCAGGATTATTGAAAACAAAACTTATTGTTGATTTAATTGATTGTAATGGTAAGGTTATTTTTAGTTCTAAAGAAGGCGTAAGTAGAGAAAAAGATTTTAAAAAATCCTATCATGAAGCTCTTAGAGATGCATTTAAAGATGTAGATTACTTAAATTATAAGTATAATGGCAAACAGGAAGGTTCTGTAGAAAATAAAAATAATTCAGTTCAGCAGCCTAAGGTTTCAGCTCAACCAGTCGTATCAGAACAAGCTGTGGTGAGCAAAAAAGATGTGGTAGAGACATTAAATGAAGCTCAAGATAAAATTTCAGAAAATTTGTCAGTAACAAAAGAGGTTTCTTTTATCTATAATGAAGAAATATTCTTTTTTGAAAATAAAGTATACGGGTTTGAATTAGTACAAAAGAAAAATGCGAAATCTACTTCTATTGGGAAAGTTTTTAAATCGAGTAGAAAGAATAATTATATTATACAGGCTGGTGATTTAAGTGGTATTGGATATTTTGATGCATACGGAAATTTTGTTCTGGAAAGAATTAACCCAGTTACTAATAAGTTGATTACAGATATTTTTGCCCGTCAGTAATTCTAGTAATTGTATTTATCACCCCAACGTGATTTTAGAAAGGCTCTTAATGCATTTTCACGTTGATTGTTACCTGGCTCATAAAGTTTTGTATTTTCGATAGATTCAGGAAGAAATTCTTGATGTATAAAATTATTGTTATGATCGTGAGCGTATTTATAATCCTCGCCATAGCCTAATTCTTTCATTAACTTAGTTGGAGCATTTCTTATATGTAAAGGCACTGACAAATCTCCGGTTTGTCTCACTAATTGTTGAGCTTTATTAATAGCCATATATGATGCATTGCTTTTCGGAGAAGTTGCCAAATATACAGCGCATTGACTTAATACGATTCTAGCTTCGGGATAGCCTATAGTAGTAACTGCTTGGAAAGTATTATTAGCCATAATCAAAGCGGTAGGGTTGGCATTGCCAATATCTTCGGATGCTAGTATGAGCATCCTACGTGCTAGGAATTTTAGGTCTTCTCCTCCTTCAATCATTCTAGCTAACCAATACAGCGCTGCGTTTGGGTCACTTCCTCTAACAGATTTAATAAATGCTGAAATGATGTCATAATGTTGTTCTCCTGTTTTATCGTATCGTACTGTGTTCTGTTGTACAAGTTTTAAAACTAGATCATTGGTAATTATAATTTCATCTTGATCCTGACTGGAGACTATTAGTTCAAAAATGTTTAATAATTTTCTAGCATCTCCACCACTTAATCTAAGTAATGCTTCTGTTTCCTTGAGTTTTATCTTTTTTGATAGTAAATAGTCATCTTGTTGCATTGCTCTATCAAGTAGGGCTTCTAATTCTTTTTTTCCGAAAGGATTAAGAACATATACCTGACAACGGGATAGCAAAGCAGGGATTACCTCGAAACTCGGGTTCTCTGTAGTGGCTCCTATTAATGTAATCCAACCTTTTTCTACAGCTCCTAACAAAGAATCTTGCTGAGACTTACTAAAACGATGAATCTCATCAATAAATAAAATTGGATTTTTAGAAGTAAATAATCCACCGCTTTGTTTAGCTTTATCAATAACTTCACGTACTTCTTTTACACCACTATTAATAGCGCTAAGAGTGTAAAATGGTCGATCGGACTCGTTAGCAATGATATTAGCTAAGGTAGTTTTTCCAACGCCAGGAGGGCCCCAAAGAATTAGTGAAGGGATGATTCCTTTTTTAATTTGTTTAGTTAGTGAACCATCATCACCAATTAAATGCTCTTGGCTCAAATATTCTTCTAAAGATTTAGGGCGTATTCTTTCTGCCAGCGGTTTATTCATAATCACAAAGGTACTAAAGAGAGTTAAGTAGATATATTATAATTAGTAACTTTCTTCGTTATTCAATTAGCTTATGGCAATTTTTTTTTGATTTTAATTTCGAATTACTGACAAATTAGCGGTGTTTGGTTTTTGGATGGTTTTTTGATTTGTATCAAATACTTATGGAAAGAAGTAACGATTTTAGATTTAGTACGGGAGTTATTGGATATCCACTGTTATTTGTATTGGCTATCTGGATTACTTTTTGGTTTGAGATTCGCTTTGGCTTTGATTTTAATCATTTCGGGATATACCCCAGAACCTTAACTGGGTTTAGAGGAGTGTTTTTTTCTCCTTTTATTCACGGAGATTTATCACATCTATGGCATAATACATTACCGTTGTTAATTTTGTCGATGGCGCTCTTTTTCTTTTATCCGAAAAATTCTTGGAAGGTATTACTTTTAGGAACTTTGCTTACCGGTGGTATGACGTGGTTATTGGGGCGACCAGCGAATCATATTGGAGCCAGTGGTATTATTTATATGCTTTTTGGTTTTCTGTTTTTTAAAGGAATAATAGCAAAGCATTTTAGGTTAATAGCGTTATCGTTTGTAGTTGTCTTTATTTACGGAAGCATGATCTGGTATACTTTGCCAGTGGATCCGAAAATCTCTTGGGAAGGGCATTTATCTGGTTTAATAGTTGGAGTAGTATTGGCTTTTTTTATAAAAAAAGGAATTGCTAAACCAAAAGCGTATTATTGGGAATCTTCAGATTATAACCCCGATGATGATGAGTTTCTAAAGCATTTTGATGAAAATGGTAATTTTATAGAAAAACTACCCGAAGAAGAAATAGAAGATAATATCGAAATAGTATATGAATATAAGGCTAAAGACGATTCTTCTAAAGAGGATTAGTAATATTTTAGTTCTTAGATTCTTTGTCTAATAGACTCATATAAGAACACGCCACAGGCGACAGAAACGTTTAGGGAGGCTATTTCTCCATACATAGGTAATTTGGCCATATGATCAGCAATCTTTAATACAGAGTTAGAAATTCCTTTGCCTTCGCTACCCATAACAATAGCAGTAGGATTGGTTAAATCAATATCATAAATAGGGGAGGCCGCTTTTTCCGTAGCTGCCACTATTTGAATCCCTGATGCTTGTAAATAAAACATAGCATCTTTGATATGATCAACTTTACAAATCGGAATTTTAAATATAGCTCCGGCAGAAGTTTTTACAGTATCAGCGCTTACTGGAGCTCCACCTTTCTTCTGAATAATTATTCCATGCACACCAGTACATTCTGCAGTTCTAATAATTGCACCAAAATTACGAACGTCGGATAATTGGTCAAGAATCAAAAATAAAGGAGTCTTGCCAGATTCGATAACCTGTAGTACCAAGTTTTCTAAATCCTGAAATTCAATTGGTGCGATATGTGCAACAACACCTTGATGATTTTTGCGAGTTAGTCTATTAAGTTTTTCTATAGGTACAGAGGAAAAGTTTAGATTTTCTTTTTTAAGTAAACTCATCAACTCCTTGGCCAGTTCTCCTTGTAAACCTTTTTGAATAAAAAGTTTATCAATTGTTTTTCCAGAGTTAATTGCTTCAATAACGGCTCTTATTCCAAAGATTTGTGATTCGTTTTTCATGAATACGTATTGGTTTTAAAAGGTAAAGGTTGCCTAACTATAGGCAACCTTTACTGTTTTAATAATGTTAATTCTTTTCTAGTATATTAAAGAGAAGTAACAGTATATGTAGTTCCATCTTTTATGACTCTTGCAACAGAAATGGATGCTGAATCATAATCGCCAGGTGTACCATCCCAAGTTTCAGACCCAGCAGGTAGTGTAGCAGTAAACAAATTCACAGTTCCATCGGGTAATGAGTAAAATAGTGTGTATTCTATATCCTCAGTTGTTTGAGTTTCTGTAGTGTTAAAAATTTGTACTGAAAAAATAAATTCTCCATCAGGAAAATTAGATGCTATGGATAAAGTTTCATATCTACTTCCTGTTTGAGAAGGAGGATCTATATCACCAAGTCCAGTAAGAGTACCTCTTAAGTCAAGGTCGTTAGCTGGAGCACCATTCCAATCTATTAATATAACTGCATTACCATCAGCCGATACTGCTGGCAATCGATTATAAATATCAATGATAACTGGCTCAGAGCTTAAAGCTGTATTGTCATTATCTACCGGAGTAATAGTCTCCTCATCATCTTCCCCTTCTATATTTACTAATCTTACACCAGCAGCTGTAAGAGCCACTTTTTGAGGTTCATATGCAACTCCTCCGCCTATATTTAATGGAGTGATTGTACCGGAACCAGTTGTTTCACCATCTAATAACCTTACTTGTGTACTTGAAAGAACAGAAGCAGATTTTGAATCCACCTGGATTATTGCATCACTAGAAAAACCTTGAGGAACCGTGATATCAAAATCTAGATCACCACCAATACTAGTAAAAGTAGCGCTAGGAGTAACAGTAGCTGTTACACTTACAGATGGTGCTTCTGGCAATACGACGTTATTTAGTTCGTTATCTTCATCACAAGATGTAAATCCCGCAAGAATGATAGATAGCGATAATATATATTTATAGTTTTTCATATTATTATTGTTTTTGAAGGTTAAATGGATGCGCATTTCCTGCAAATGCATCAAAATCAACTACTAAATTGATTAAGCCACCAGCACATGGGAGTACTAATCCTGATACATCACCATAATTATCAGTAGCAAAGGCACCAGCTGCAGCATCAAAAGCTATTCCATCAGCTCCACGAGATACAGTTCCAGTAGTGAAATTTACGTTAAGTACTAAGTCATCAGCACCATAATCAGGGTATTCTCCACCAACAATAGTGATTTGACCATCACCAGGTCCAGCTATGATTTCTCTAGTAGCAGTTGTGATAGGAAATGTAGCTCCAAAACTAAAATTAAGAACATCATAAGTACCTACTACATCTGCAGTAGTAAACACAGGACATGCAAAAGTAAAATTAAAGGCCATTGCATTTCTGTATACTCCAGTTAATAGATTTGCAGAAGTGTTACCACCTGAAAGAATGCCAGTATCCCCATCAAAAACAGGAACTTGTCCAGTAAATGCAACACCGTCATTTCTCACGGCTTCGGCAACAAAAGCAAAGTTGTCACCAAAATCTAAATCATTTAATGGAATATTTAAAGCATCAGCTATCATTTGTGCACTAATTGTTAATGTAGCTGGAAAACTGTCAATTGTAATAAAATCATCTATAATAGAAACGTTTCCACCTACAGTTGCTATCATGTCTAATGAGTAGCTAGTGGTGTTTCCGTTTACATCTTCTACAGGCAAAGATATACTTGCTTCAGCAGGAACTGCAAAACTAACAGTAGGAGGCGCTATCTCATCTACAAAGCGTATAAATGCGCCTTGCGAAGCTGCAAAATCAGGCAAAGGATTTTTACTGTCATCGGTACATGAAATAATCATGGTTAATGACAATAAGACTAATATTTTATGTAAGTTTTTCATGTCTTTTGTAAATTAAATTAATCGATGAAGCCTGCAGGATTGTTATCCCAGAAAACTTGATCTGTAAGTTGATTAAAATTAAAATTAGGATTCACATTTACCTCATCTCCTGGTACTATAAATGATCTTGGGAATGGTGAAGCATCAATTGGATCCTCAAGTTCAGGAAGACCAGTTCTTCTGTAGAAGTTAAATGCCTCTATACCATTACCATAGGTAGTAATGTAATATTGCTCTATAATAATAGTCTGTCTCTCCGTATCGGTAGTAGCAGCATCATAATCACTTAATACACTATTAACAAAAGTATCTACATCAGCTGTACTTGGTATAAATGCAGCTTCAGCATCTGCAGCTCCAAAAGCCATTACTTTAGCGATATGATTTCTTACTCCTTCTTCTAAAAGAGTTCTAGGATCACCTGTAGTTCCTAAAGTTATAGCAGCCTCTGCTTGTATGAATTTTGCATAACTAGATAAAAGGATAGGGTTAATTCCTGCTCCGTCTAATCCTGTATTCAAAGTACCTGGCGTGTTATTGTCATTGTCAAATGCTCCTCCGCCAGGATACACTCCGTAAATAGTTCTGGCTAAGTTATCAGCTGGAATTCCTTGCGCATTAGTATGTTCTCTTCCCCAATAAAAGTCACCAATATAACATTGAGCTAAAGTGGTTGTACACGGCAAGTCATCACCAGATGGATCGGTTAAAGATTGTCTATAAAAATAGTATCGTAACCTAGGGTCATCACTATCTCTCATTGTTCTCATTAAGTCATTACTCATATAGATGGCTGCACCTCCAGGAAGATAATTTTCCGTAAAATAAGGGTGTCTACTTTCAGCCGGAGCACTGTCAGTTGTGTAATTAAATTGGAAATCATCACTTGCGTTTTCCATTAAATTACCACCTGCAATTAAACCATTAATTCCATTTGTTGCTCTAACAGCATCTATAGTACTAATTTGGTTATACATTTTTAATTTTAATGTATTTCCGAATTTAATCCAATTCGTCAAATCTCCATTAGGAAAATACAAATCGTTAGATATTACTCTACTAGTTTCTCCTTGCAATTCACTAATGCTTTCGTCAATCAATGTGAACATCTCTTCGTAAATCGCAACCTGATCATCAGGTGAAGGATTAAGAATTACTGGATCATTTGCCTCACTAAATGGAATATCTCCAAAAATATCTACAAACAGAGTAAACGTATATGCAGTTATCAATCCTCCTATTGCTTTTTGTTGAACTATATCTGGATTAGATTCAGCTAAAGATTCTAATAACAATCTATTTCCATTTATACGATAGCCTCTTGTCCAAACATTATCATCAGAAGGAGGGGCAAAAGCATTAAATGTAGTGTTCTCTATATTACTCTGATATGCGCCAAACATATTAGCTAATCTCATAGTAGTTGTGGCTTCATCTCTAACCCCTTCAAACAATCGATTTAAATCAATTTGCATTTGGTTTAAGATAAAGTTTGGATCGGCACTTTCAGGAGAAAGCGTATTTGGCGAAACTGTAAGGTCTAACTCTGTTGTATCACAAGATCCTAATAGGATGGCAACAGATGTAGCAACCCCTACAAAGTATCTACTTATATTATTTTTAATTTTTTTCATTTTCAATTTAATTTATTATTAAAAAGTAGCTTTTATACTAAAAGAATATCTTTTAGATGTAGGAGCAGTTTGGAAGTCTAATCCTTGTCCATTACCAACACCCGTACTTAATACTTCCGGATCAAAATTTAGATATTCAGGAAAGTTGTAAGCTTTGAACCAGATATTTTGACCAGATATCGCAAATGAAATACTTCCGAAAGGAGTCTTTGCTAACATTTCTTCTGATAATTTATATGCTAAGGTTACATCTCTTAATCTTAATGTTGAACCGTCAAAAACTTGACCTTCATTAGCTCTGAATACATTCTGGAAATAGATGTCATTTGCACCAATTTGAACTGTATTCTGTACTGGTTGTCCGTTAGCATCTAAAACAGGAAGTCCTGTAGTAGGATTTCCGACAACACCCGGTAATATTGTTGTAGATTCTCTATCTTCTGTATCTCTAGTAACACCTCTTGTTAGTAGGTTAGAGGCAGTATTCGAAAGGATATCACCACCGTGAGTATACTCTAATTGTGCTGATAGAGAAAGTCCTTTATAGCTAAAGGTATTGATAGTAGTCATTCTCCAGTCTGGATTTGGATCTCCAATAACAGCTAAATTGTCTTCAACAGGAACATCGTTACTCGTTAAATATCTTCCTTGTGTAGTTGTATTTGTAGCGTCCACAAGTATATTGCCATTGTCATCTCTTATGTAATAAGTTCCTACGATCACACCCAATGGTAAACCTTCTATTGCATAGTTACCTAATCCTCCGAATCCTGATGTTAAAATTCTTTCTTCAGGAATCTCTACAACTTCTGTTTCAGCAGCAGTAAAGTTATTCTGTATATTCCAAGAAAAAGAATCCGTTTTTACAGGTGTTAAACCTAAGGCAATTTCTATACCTTCTCCATCAATTTGACCAGCATTAAAAAATTGTGCTGAAAATCCTGTGGATGGAGCTAAGTTTCTTTGTAAGATTTGATCTTTTGATACTCTGGAATAAACACTAGCATCTAATGTTATTCTGCTGTTAAAGAAGTTTGCTTCAATACCTAATTCTATTTCTCTATGTAGTTCTGGCTTCAAGTCTGGATTAGCTAAAAAACCAGAAAATGTGTTTGTAGTAGTAGGACTAGTACTTGGACCAAATGCATTAGCTGTAGAGTTTAGCTGTTGCGCTGTTCTAAATAACGTTGGGAAACCTGCTGATGTTGCATAACCTCCACGTAATTTTAAAAAATTAAGAACATCACCTCTTAAACCTTCAAATGCTGAAGTAGGGATAAAGGATAAAGATGCACTTGGATAAAATATTGATCTATTTTGTGGTTGAACATTTGATACCCAGTCATTTCTTCCTGATACTGTTGCGTATAGGTAATCATTGTAATCTACCTTAACTTCACCAAAGAAACCAACTACATTTCTCTCGTCATTAAATTGTAAATCTACACCAGTTACAGGATCAAGACTATTATGATTAATATAATTGTCATGATTTTGTCGTCCAAAAACCACTTGATTCGTACTCGCAATTCCGTCTCTTGAAAACTCATCTCTTCTACTTTCAAATCCAACAAGTGCTCCAAATCTGAATCCACCAGCGCGATAACCATCAAAGTTTAAAATTGCTCTATGATTCAAAATTTCGTTAGTTGATGTAGTTGTTCTTAAGTAACCTACCTGATATTCTGCTCTTGCAACTGCTCCTTTGTTTACAGAAAAACGTTGTAAGTCAGTAAATGTATCAAGACCAAATGTATATTGTAAACTGATATGATCGTTAAAAGTATATCCTGCATTGAAAGATCCATATGCTCTTCTGGTATCAGAAGAAGTACCTGCATTGTCAAGTAACCAGTATGGGTTTTCGATATCAGGTCTATAGTAAACACTAGAACCGTCAACAGGATTTTGAAATGGTAAATTTGTTAAATCTATATTTCTAGGAATAAATAATAATCTTTGGAAAATAGTAAGTGCTCCAATACCATTACTCGCACTAATCGGTGGAGTTCTAAGAGTAGTGTTAACGTAGTTTAAAGTACCACCAACATTAAAATTATTTGATAATTTTAAATTACCACCAACACTAAAGCTATTTTTTCTTAAATTATTACTTTCGATATAACCATCCTCATCAGTATTGTTATAGTTTATACTGAAATTTCCTTTTTCAGAAGCACTCGATACACCAACAGATGTAGATCTACCAAGACCAGTTCTGAAAAAATCTTTTACATTATTTTCTGCAGCTTGGTAAGGAATTTCTATTCCAAAAAACTGTGGAAATAATTGGTCAAACCCTGGATTTCTTCCATTTGCATACGGATGGATAACAGTATCTATGTCAGAAAAAGCGGCACCCCAGTTACCTACGAAACCTGGATTGAAAGCTTGATCAGCTCCTTGTCCATATGTGTTTTGAAACTCAGGTAAGTTAGATATTTGAGTTATATATGTAGTGTTAGAAAAGCTTACCTCAAATTTCTTGTTGCTTTTTTCAGTAGAACCTGCTTTTGTAGTAATCAATATAACTCCATTTCTACCACGCGATCCGTATAGATTGGCTGCACTTAAACCTTTAAGAACACTTATGTTCGCGATATTATCTGGGTTTAAGTCTAATGTACGGTTACTAGTACTCGTAGTACCAGCTGTAAAACCACCAGTCGTATTAGGATTAGATTCGAAAGGAACCCCATCTACAATATAAAGTGGTTGGTTGTTACCAGTAATAGAAACGCTTGTTCTAATAAATACGTTTGTAGAACTACCTGTAGCACCACCTGCTCCTGTAATTTGAACACCCGGTATTTTACCATTTAATGCTCTGTTGATATCAGATTCAGGTTTTTGCTCAATTTCATCACTTTGCACCACCGTAACGGCATATCCTAAAGATTTTTTCTCTCTTCGAATACCTTGTGCAGTTACTACTACTTCTTCTAAGGTAGCAGCATCTTCAGCAAGTTGCACGTTGATGGAGTCTCCATCTCCAACTACAACTTCTTTTGTTGTAAAACCTAGATAACTAAATGAAAGAACTGCTCCTCTGCTTACTTCGATAGTATAATTACCATCAAAATCAGATTGCGTACCCTTACTAGTACCTTTTACAACGATATTTACCCCTGGTAACGGTAGACCACTATTGTCGGTCACATTACCTGAGATCGTTTTTTCTTGTGCAAACGTTAGTTGCACTACAAACGCCAGCAATAGCGTTAGAATTCCTCTAAACTTTGTTCTCATTTTATAATTTATTTGAATTAGCCAATGCCAAAAATCACAATAATATCTTTATAAAACAACTTTTTGATCCTAAAATTTAAAATATTGTTAAAGAGGTGTGTTAAAATATGAAACCCTTCTATAACGTTGTAGTAGAAGGGTTTTACTAATTTTGTTTATTTCTAGAATAGACTTTATTATGAGTTTTAACAAATTGTAAATTAATTTTTTTTGTAGTATAATTCTTTTGGAAAACCTTAGTTTTAAAATGATTATGTTTTATAAAGATATTATTGTGTTATTCCAATTTATATGTAAATAAGCTATCGTTGTTAGAAACGGATATTAGATATTCCTTTTCTTTATATTTAGTTAATCTTAACTTTTCAATCTGTTTTTTGAATGAATTTATGCCAATTTCAGTTAATAATTGGTAATTTTTATTCGAAATATGTTCGTTTTGATGGATTAAAAAATTAGTATTAGCGTTAAAAACACCATGATATGTACTAAGACCATTAAAATTACCTGCGGTTAATAATTGTTCAGATCCTGTTTTTTTGAAATCGTGTTTTATAAAACAATTTATCGGTGATAACTGAAGTGAAGAAGGGAATTTTCTAAATTTACTGAAATTATTATCATTATTAATAAGATAACCACTCGAAAGTGTATTAACGTCATAAACGGTTATTGATGAAGATGTATTCAGTTTTTTGATGATGTTTTCGATTGTTTCGTTTGCGTAACTCTTGTAATCTTTATACAATTTATTAATAAGTGGTAATTGGGATGCTAATTCGTCTTTAGAATTTACGGGATAATATTGTTGATTTATTGCGTAAGCTAGGATCGTTTCTTTTTTTCCGTTTTGATCAAAATCAGCATAATACATTCTTATTGGGGTTTGTGGCGTTGCCTTAAATTTCGTGTTCAATCCCCAGTTACCGAGCATAATATCTTGATCTCCGTCTTTATCAATATCAAAAGTCGTTATTGCTTGCCATAATCCTTTTAGGGTACTTAATCCTTCTATTTCTTTTAGTTTTCCTAATTGATTTATGTATATCCTTGGCTGATCCCATTCCGAAGTAATTAATAAATCTTTTATCCCGTCGTTATTAACGTCAGCCCAAGTAGCATCGGTAACCATACTGTTTAGAACAAAACTTGAGTCTTTTTCAAACATTCCATTCCCTTTATTTTTAAGGATGTAAGCTGGTGGTTTTTCCCCAAAACTTTCGGGATTTGACTTATTTCCTACGAAAATATCAATGTCTCCGTCTTGATCATAGTCATAGGGTCTTAGGGTAGAAGTGTTTAATAGGTTTTTAGGAATATTTTTACCTTTTTTAAAAACCCCATTCCCATTGTTTATGTATATTCTATCGTTTTGGTATAAAGAATCTTTTTTCAAAATAATGCCAGATGCGACCAACAGATCCTTGTCATTATCGTTGTCAATATCAATAAAAACAGCATCTACATCTTCACTTATAGAATCTTTTTCTATTTCGGGTGCAGATGTTTCCTTATAACCGTTAGTAGAACTAATGAACAGTTTAGATTTTTTATAGGAGGCGCCTCCTATAAAAATATCATCCATTCCATCATTATTGATATCACTTATCGCAATAGCAGGGCCTTGAGTTGAAACTTTATAAGGAATTAATTTGTCATTATTAAAATCATTATAAGAATCTTCTAGATGTTTGTATTGAATAAGATTTTCTTTTGTAAATAGTGAAGGTGTATTTTTTGTTATAACCGATATAGGTTTAGTTTCGCTGCAATAATTAATGGTAATATTGTTCGAAGGGCTTTCAGGATGAAATTTTTGTTTTGTTTGGTTGGGCCAAATAACAACAATGGAGTCGAGTCTATCGTTATGAGCTAAGCCAAAATGAAGTTTGGGCTCTACAGAAGAAATGAATCCTCTTGAAGAAAAGAGTTGCTTGTATTGAGTGTTTTTTTTGGAATACAAATATACTTTTGAGCCTATACCTAATTTGTTATGTTTTATATAGTCGAGTTTTATAGATAAGTTAGAATTGTTGTTTATGGAACTGGAATTATTTTCATAAATACTGGCAAAATCGTTAAGGTTGTTGGTGATAATATCTAGATCTCCGTCTAAATCTAAGTCAGCATACGCGGCTCCATTAGATAGGTTAGGAATACTGTTAATCCATTT
Organism: Aquimarina sp. BL5; assembly: GCF_003443675.1. NCBI lineage: Bacteria > Pseudomonadati > Bacteroidota > Flavobacteriia > Flavobacteriales > Flavobacteriaceae > Aquimarina > Aquimarina sp. BL5. Next base: position 4,763,597 of record NZ_CP031963.1, read on the forward strand.
TCCTGTTCTATTAGCAAAGGTTTTGGAATTTCCTTCAAATATTTGGTTAGAGGCTTTTCCTGTAGGCATTGCATCTAATGATTTAAGGAGCCAGTCATTGTTTTTGTTTGTACGCTTGGTTTTAAATGAATTAGAAAGATACCTCATAAAGTCTAGGTTATTTGGTCTTTTAGAAACCCCGTTGGTTATGAATAAATCTTGATGCCCATCATTATTAAAGTCGGCAAAAAGTGGGGACCAGCTCCAATCGGTCGCGGCTATATTATTATATAATCCGGTTTCGGTGAAATACATTCCATTATTATTTAATTGAAGCATGTTTCTGGCATATTGTTTTTGGTATCCCTGCTTAATAAGAAAGTCTTGAGTATTGTATGAGATATCTCCGTCTGATTCTTTTAATACTTTTTCATTATTAGGAAGCATATCTAAAGTAATTAAGTCCTGATATCCATCATTATTTATATCTGCAACATCACTACCCATAGAAAATCTGCTGGTATAGGCGAAATTTTTGGATAATTCATTACTAAAAGTTCCATCTCTATTGTTTATGTAATAATAATCATCTTCATGAAAATCATTACAGACATAAATATCATCCCATCCGTCATTGTTGAAATCCGCAATTGCTGCGCTTAGTCCATATCCATTTGCTCCTCCATAAATCTTTGCATCAAGACTTACATCATTAAACGTCGAACCATCATTTCTTAATAATCTATCTCCTATAAAGTCAACTCTTTTTCTTCTAATATACGAAGGCCCATGAGAGTTTTTAGTGTGTAACGCATGATTAACTATGTAAACATCTAAGTCATCATCTTTGTCATAATCAAAAAAATATGCTTGTGTGGCATATCCTTTAAGGTCTAATCCGTACTTTTTTGATTCTTCTTTGAAGGTTCCGTCTCCATTATTAATGAATAACTCATTACCTCCATTAAACCCGAGTATTTTAGTTACTGCGCAGACATAGATGTCAAGCAAGCCATCTCCATTAATGTCAGCCATCGTTGAGCCTGTATTCCAGTCAGAGTTTCCGCCGGTTCCTGATTTTTCAGTAATATCTTTAAATTTTAAATTTCCTTGATTTAGATAAAGCTTGTTTTTACCTCTGTTAGAAATTAGATAAATATCTGGTAAACCGTCATTATTAATATCTCCAACAGACACTCCGCCTCCATTATAATAGTATAAGTAGTTTACAATATTATACTTACTATCTTCTAAAATATTGTTCTGAAAATTTATCCCTGTAGATTCGTGATCCAATTTTGAAAATAAAAAGGAAGACTGTAAAGTTTCTTTTTCATTGCATGAAGCTAAGAAAAGAGGTAATATCAGGATTTTAATGATATTTTTCATTACTTAAAAGTAAAAAAGAGGTCGTTTATAAACAACCTCTTTTATTGTGTAAAAAAGTTTAACTTATTATATTATTCCAAAGATGATGGGATATTATTAAAATCTGATTCGAATGCTGGTACTGGCCAGTATTCCAGATATCCATAATTAATCGTAGCATTTGTGTTTAGTACAGCATTTTGATCTAGTACACGTGCACCTGTTCTAGAACCGGATGCTATGCCGTAACGACGAGCGTCATAAAAGGAAACAGCTCTAAAAATTAGTGCTAAACGACGTTCTTTTCTAATTTCTTCCAAAGCTTGATCCTGGGTCAAATTTGTACCAACTGTAGGTGCTAGTCCAGATTCTTGAAGGGTTCTTACAGCATCTAAATGAACAAGGCCGCCTTCGATATCATTGGTTCTCACTTTGGCTTCTGCTAAAAATAATTGATTTTCTTCAAAACTACCTGCATAATACATTGCTATTTCTTCAGCTTCATTCGATTGGATTGGTGATTCTACCTGCCAAAAATAAGAGGCTCCATATTGTATTCCTCTACCTCTTTGGTTAGGGAAAGGAAATCCATCATCTGGGTCTTGAATAAAGTATTCGTCGAACCGCTCATCTCCAGGATTTATATCTTGTATTAAACGATCACTCGGAAAGTACCAAAAACCTAATACCGCAGATGGTAACCAACCATTTGCAATAAACGAGGATTCTGACCTCATTACAAAAGCATTGCTATTTAAGGAAACACCATTGTTTGCTAGAGTAATCACTTCATTCCAATCAGCGGTACTCATATCATCCACCTTGGTGTTGTATACCAGATTCCGAACTCTTAAAGTGTTAATGTTTTCGAGCAAACCAGCCTTGCCTAAACCTCCAATATGACCAAGGAAGAAAGATGTAAAAGTACTGTCAAAACCACTGTCGTCTGTAACACTATTTAAAAGAGATTCTAATTCATCTAATAAAGAATTTGACTTTGCAATTATGGCAGTATTTGCAACAAACGCTGTACTTGGGATAGAAGTAGGGTTTGTAATTAATCCGCTATCATTGATTACACCAAGTTCGTATAGCGACCCTAATCTGCTGTAGCCATACGCTCTCCACCATAAGGACCAAGCAAGAAAAGCATCTTTGGTAACGTCGTCAGCGGGTAGCTCCGGTAAAGCTTCTGCAATCGTATTACTTTGCACTATAACGCTATACATATCTCTCCATTCGTATTGCAAAGCATTGTCACTACCGGCATCTCGGGTGTTTCTAATTGCGATCTCACCAGGTTGAGGACCTCCTGCAGGAGGAGTAACAACAGTTCCATCATCTAAAATAACAGATTCTGTTTGATTTATCCATCTTCCGCCAAAATTACCCCAAGGCATAGTAAGTACATCTCCCATGGTTTCATGATATCCATACGTAAACCATAGCATTGGACTTTCTTTTTCTGGCCCTACGCTTTCGAAAACATCTTCAGAAGAAATAAAGTCATAAATTCCTTTAGAAAAAGTAGTTAATCCATCAACATTTCTCAATGAAGCAACAGTCGGTAGATTATTATCTACTGGGTCAATGTCCGTGTCAAGGATATTATCCTGACATCCTGTTAAACAGGTTAGTATTAATATAAATACTATTGAGTTAAATAAACTTTTCATAGTTTTTATTTTTTAGAATGTAAGATTTAATCCAAAATTATAGCTCTTTACGTTTGGGTGCGTAAATTCATCAAATCCTCTTTGGAAGGTATTTCCAAAGCCTCTTGCTGCTTCAGGATCTAAACCTTTGTAATCTGTTATAGTTATAAGATTTCTTCCTGAAACGGTCAAGTTTATTTGATCGAAGGTGTCTGTCTTAAGTAACTTATTAATTTTAAATCTAAGACTAATGTCTCTGAAACGTATAAATGATCCATCTTCAACAAATTCTGAAGTAGGTACATTGGTGTTATAAAGAGATGTATAATAACTTACGAAAGCACCTGTTTGAACCGCTCCGGTAGGATCTTCAATAGAAACTGGTACGGCGGTGTCAGCATGCAATCCATTATTGTATAGCCATTGCCTTGCTCTATTATATACATCCAAACCTTGGAACCAATCAATTTGGAATGAAAGCCCTACAATATCGTTAAATAAAGAAATGTCATTTAAAAAAGTTAAAACAAAATCTGGTTGTGTACTACCTCTTACTTCTTTGTCTGGGCCGATAACTACATTACCCGTATTCTTATTTACAACATACCCTGAACTTGCTATGGTAAAATCATCTACATCCGCAGCAGGGATAATTCTATTTCCGCTGTTGTCTACAGCATCTAGGCTGGTAATAACAGGAAAAACAGAGAATGTACCTATTTCCTCACCTTCTTGTAAAACAAAATTGTCATTAACTACTACTGGAAGGCCATTTTCTATTCTGTCTAATGTGGCTGTAGATTTTGTAAAACGTACCCCAAAATCCCATTTAGTTTTTTGAGAATTGTACAAGCCAAGGTCTATCGAGGCTTCAATACCATCACTACTAATATCATAAGAGTTGTCGAAAACTGCAGAACCACCTGTACTTGTAGGGATTCCTAAATCAAAAATAGCCCCTTCTGTTTTACGATCAAAGTAGTTAATAGAACCGTCAACTCTACTAAACCAAGCACCATCATTAGGAGTAAAGGTGTAGTCGATACCAACTTCAGTTTCTTGAGATGTTTCAACTTCAAGATCTGGATTGGCAACTGTAGAAGGAATACTAGATAAAGCTTCACTACCCACTGTTGTTAAAGCAAACGTAAAGATATTTTGGCTAAATAGCGGTTGTATACCCGCTTCACCGTAAGCAGCTCTTAACTTTAATGAGTTCATAATACTAGAATCGAAAAGTTCTGCAATATTAAAATATGCATCAGCACGTGGGAACGTAAAGTCTAAACCATTCCCGAATCTATTGGAGAAATCTCTTCTAAAACCACCTGAGAACCCAAATAATGATTGGTAATCAAATTTTTGGTTGATTAAAAATCCATAGGTTCTAAAAGGGGATTCAAGAAAACCATTGAAGGTTTTTACAACAGCCTGGTTTATGTTGAAAGAGCCAAAAGGGCCTGCTGGAAGGTTAGTACCTGTTACAAGAGTTTGCCTCAATTCCTGATCTCTCCAATCAAAATTAAAAGTGGTAGTAGATGTAATTGGTACATTCAGCTTTAGGTCTTCATCGAAATCCAGCGTTAGATTTGCTGATAATAATAAGTTTTGAAAATATTCTTGAGTATCTATCTGGTTTATGATTCCCGTAATATTTGTAGGGATCGAACCTGATTGCAAATGACTGCTTTGGTTTTCCTGAAAGAAAGTAAAGTTTTGTGTGTAGGTGTCATATCCATATTTCATGTTTAATGAAAGCACCTTCAAAGGTTTGTATGTCAAGTCAAAATTAGCAAGATAACGGGTGATATTATCTTGTCTTGTTTGAGTTTCTCTAAAGAAAAAAGGATTAATAGAATTTGGATCAGTTGCATCAGGAGAAACCGTTAAGTCACCATCAGAATTTCTATTAAAGAAATTTACGTGAGGTAAATTCTGAAATACATTATTGATTAGGTTACTTGCATTTGCATTGTCTGTATTAGTTCCTGTATCATTGGTGCTATTAATAACATCAAATCGGGTGTTTATTTTTATTTTTTTACCCAAATCAAACCCTAAGTTTAATCGCGCATCATATTTTATGTATTTACCTTCGACTAGAACACTTTCCTGCTCTGATCGATTACCTGAAACTAAGTATGTAATATTTTCGGATCCTCCAGAAACTGTTATTCCTGTTGTAGTATTAAATGCGTCAGTAAATAAAATATCGGATGCTAAAAAGATTGGTTCGGCGAATGGTGTGTCGTTAATACCTTGTGCTCCAAGCATCGTTCCATTTACATCTCTTTCGTTTGGATCAACTGCTAAATATTGAGCGTTCCCATTTAGATTCGTAACAGGGGTTCCGTTTAGGTCGATTAAGAAGCCATCTGAATTGGTCGAATAATGATGTAAAGTTGCTCTATTTGCATCGTCATTTGTAATAGCAGAAGCGATACTAACGTTAGATCTAATGGATACTTTTGGAGCTCCAGCTTTACCTTTTTTAGTAATAATATTAATAACACCGTTGGCACCCTGAGCACCATAGATGGTACCAGCCGCAGCACCTGAGATTGTTTCTACTCTTTCTACGTTAGTGAAGTCAATATCTGCCAAACGAGAACTCTGATTGGAAGCACCACCTACACTGGTTTGGGAGGTGGAAACTTGAATTCCATCAATTAATATCATTGGTTGAGAAGAGTTCAAACTATTAATTGATCGTAGTATGATATTTTGTTGTTGTCCGGGTTGACCTGTTGTAGACTGGATGATGGTACCAGCAATTTTACCTTGTAAGGCCTGATCAACTGATTGGGCGCCCTGAACTTGTAAATCTTCAGCCTTAACTGAATTTACTGAAACACCTAATTTCCGTTTGCTGGTCCCGGAGGCAACACCAGTTACTACAACCTCTTCAAGAGCTGCCGCATCCTCCGAAAGTTGAACATTAATTTCATTGTTGCTTCCAACAGTAACTTCTTTAGTAGCAAAACCAAGATAGCTAAAAGTTAAAACTGCTCCAGAGTTAACATTTATAGTGTATTTACCGTCAAAATCTGACTGAGTTCCACTATTTGTTCCTTTTACTATTATGTTTACTCCAGGTAGTGGTATGCCTGTGTCGTCCGTAACTTTACCTGTTACAGTGCTTTCTTGCGCAAACGAGATTTGTGTGACCAATGCTAGAAAAAGCATCAGAATTCGATTTGTTTGTGATTTCATTATTGTTTTAATTATTAGAATTAGCCTATTCCAAAATTCTTAATAATATCTTAATAAAACAACTTTTGTTTGGTTGAAATCAGATTATTACTCTTACCATGTTAAAACAGGACATAATCCTTACTAAATTTTAGTAATCAGTGTTTTTTTTTGCTAATTTGTTAATCTTTGTTTCTGGAGTGTCGTGGGTATTGGCTTTTTCGTTATTGTCGTTCTTGTATTTTAAGGGTAATCGACTTTTTTTTAAATATTATATGGTTTAAGTAGCTATTGGCAGTCTTGTTAGTTGATTGTTATATTGAATTTTGGATTTAGTGTTTGTTTATAATGTTGTCGTAGATTTTTTAGTTCTAATGTGGTTGCTTATTGTTTTTTAAAATGACGCATTAAGGCTAATATGAACTTTTGTGTTAGAGAATTTGAAGTTCGAATCACTGTTTTTTCCATTTGCAAAGATTATTCTGAATAATCCTGTTTGAGTGTTTAGCCCTAAGCCAAACCCAAAGCTTGTTAGGTTTTCAGATAGTTTAGAGCTTTCATCTTCGAAATATGAATAGTCTATGATAGAATGAATATATAAGTTTGAAGATAATATGTATTGGTATTCTGTATTTAAGACATTAAATAAGGATGCATTGATGCTGTTTTCTTCAAAACCTCGTATTGAATTAATGCCTCCAAACCTAAATAATTCATTAGTGAATAGGTTGTCAGAGAAAATTGCGGAAGCAGTATTTTTTATTAGAATAGAATTTCTTCGGTTTAGTTCAAAAGTGTAGCTGATATCTATGCTTCCTTTTATTTGGTTGATGTTTTCAGTATCCGTTTTTCTGTTTCCAAACTCACCTGAAATAGCGTATTTATTTTTGATTGGAAATAAGTTGTTATTTTGTCTTCTAGTGTGGTTAAATCCAGCTGTGAAGAAAGATGATGAATAGTCGCTAATGTTTAAGGATGGTTGTGGGTTGTCGAGAAGATTATTCGAAGAAATAGCTTTGTATCCGACAAAAACACTCTTCTTGTCATTGATGAGATAGTTAAGATTTGCTTTTTGCTCAGTAATTAGAAAACTGGAATCTTTTTTAAAAATATCTAAACCAGCCTCTATGCCAATAGGAGTTTTTAGTATATAGGGTAGTGAAATGTTGGCTTGAAATCTTTGTTGCTCGTTTCCGTCACTTTTGTATATGAGATTAAGCTGTTCTCCATAATTCAGGTTGTTGATTAGGTTTAAGTTTAAATAGCCATTTAATTCTAGATCACCAGATTCGGTATCTGAAGAAAACCCAAGAAAACCATCAAAAGTATTTGCTGATTTTTTTTCAAGATATAGGTATACTTTGGTGGAGTCTTTCTCGAATAAAACCTCTGGAGCTTTAATGTTTTTTGCAAAACCAAGATTATCGATTTTCTTAGATTTTTCAATAATGCTATTTTTTTTAAAGACAGCTCCTTTTCGTATTCTACTATTATATTTTAAATAGGATTTTGGAAACTTGTTATAGCCTTTGATAATGATGTCATCAATTATTCTGGTTTTGCTTTTTGTGCTTATGAGTTTTGCTGAAATTTCATCTTTATTTTTTTTAATATTAATAAGTGATAAGTTGCTAAATGTGTTTCCTTGATTAACTAAGTAGTTTGTTAGAAGTTGAAGTGTTTCTTCTGTTTTTTTAAAGGGTATAGAGAAGTGTTTGTCAGTTACCTTGGTTGATATTTGGTGTAAGGTTTCTTTTGGGATTAATTCCTTGTTGTAAGAAATGGTTAGTTTGGTGTATTCCTTATTTAGTTCAAAAAGACCTGTAAACAGCGAATCAGATGTTTTTTCAACTTTAACCAATCTGATGTCGAGATATCCGGATTTTAAAAGCTTTTTTTGGGTGATATTGATTTCTGCTTTTAAATTTAGAAAATTCTTAAAATGCTTTTTGTATCCAATACTATCGATTTTTAAAGTTTCAATGGAATCCTGTCCTTTAATAGATAGATTTAGAATTGGGTTTTGTGCATTACAAAATGAATGTATACATACATTAAGGAGTACAATGTAAAATAAAGATGTTTTCAATTTGCTTTTTAATAGTGCTAAAATAACGGAAAATAGAGGGATTTCTTACGGTTTAATAATATGATTTTAAATCTATTTGAAAATTAATGCGTTAGGATTTGAATTGCTGAAAAATATTTCTACCTTTGCAGCCCTCATAAAAGAGGTATTGTAAAATATATTTAAATAATAGTGTAAAGCAAATTATGCCAACAATTTCACAATTAGTAAGAAAAGGTAGAGCCAAAATAACTAAGAAGAGTAAATCGGCTGCTTTGGATTCGTGCCCGCAACGCCGCGGTGTTTGTACGCGTGTTTATACTACTACACCAAAAAAACCAAATTCAGCTATGCGTAAAGTAGCTCGTGTTAGGTTAACAAATGGTAAAGAAGTAAACGCATACATCGGAGGTGAAGGTCACAATCTACAGGAGCACTCGATAGTATTAGTTAGAGGTGGAAGGGTAAAAGATTTACCAGGAGTTAGGTATCACATTGTTCGTGGAGCTTTAGACACCGCTGGTGTTGAAGGAAGAACGCAACGTAGATCTAAGTATGGTGCAAAACGCCCTAAGAAGTAATTAAAAAACTTTAAGAAGAAGACATGAGAAAAAGAAAGGCTAAAAAAAGACCTATTTTGCCGGATCCACGTTTTAACGATCAGTTAGTGACTCGTTTTGTAAACATGATGATGTGGGACGGAAAGAAATCGGTTGCTTTCAAAATTTTCTATGATGCAATTGATATCGTAGAAGAGAAAAAACAAAACGAAGAAAAAACTGCTTTGGAAATGTGGAAAGATGCGTTGTCTAACGTAATGCCACATGTAGAGGTAAGAAGCCGTCGTGTTGGAGGTGCTACCTTCCAGATTCCTAACCCAATTAGACCTGATAGAAAGATATCTACTGCTATGAAGTGGTTGATTCAGTTTTCTCGTAAGAGAAATGAAAAGTCTATGGCTCAAAAACTTGCTGCAGAAATTCTTGCTGCAGAAAAAGAAGAAGGAGCTGCGGTTAAGAAAAGAGTTGATACTCATAAGATGGCTGAAGCAAATAAAGCATTCTCACACTTTAGATTTTAATCACGAACAGAAATGGCTAGAGATTTAAAATATACAAGAAATATTGGTATTGCTGCGCACATTGACGCAGGAAAAACTACGACAACTGAGCGTATTTTATATTATACGGGAGTTAGTCACAAGATTGGTGAGGTGCACGATGGTGCTGCTACAATGGACTGGATGGAACAAGAGCAAGAAAGAGGTATTACAATTACTTCTGCTGCAACCACTTGTGAGTGGAAGTTCCCGACAGAAAATGGTCAAGCAATAGATGATACAAAAGGATATCACTTTAATATTATTGATACTCCGGGTCACGTTGATTTTACGGTGGAAGTAAATCGTTCTCTTCGTGTACTTGATGGGTTGGTTTTCTTGTTTAGTGCTGTGGATGGTGTTGAGCCACAATCAGAAACTAACTGGAGGCTTGCTGATAATTATAAAGTTCCTCGTATAGGATTCGTAAATAAAATGGACCGTCAAGGATCTAACTTTATGGCGGTTTGTCAGCAGGTTAAGGATATGTTAGGTTCCAATGCTGTCCCAATCGTAATGAATATTGGTGATGAGGCGGATTTTAAAGGGATCGTAGATTTGGTGAAAAACCGTGCAATTGTTTGGCATGATGAAACACAGGGGTCTACTTTTGATGTTATTGATATTCCTGAAGAATTAAAAGAAGAAGCAGCTGAATTAAGAGGTAAGCTAATTGAAGAGGTTGCAGCTTATGATGAAAATCTTCTTGAAAAATATATGGAAGATGAGGATTCTATTACAGAGGATGAAGTGCATGCTGCATTGAGAGCTGCTGTAATGGATATGTCAATCATTCCTATGATTTGTGGTTCTGCATTTAAGAATAAAGGAGTACAGTTTCTTTTAGATGCGGTATGTCGTTACTTACCTTCTCCAACAGATAAAGAGGGTATAGTAGGAGTTAATCCTAATACGGATAAAGAGGAACTTCGTAAGCCTGATGTAAAGGAGCCATTTGCTGCCTTAGCGTTTAAGATTGCTACGGATCCTTTTGTGGGACGTTTGGCATTCTTCCGTGCGTATTCAGGTCGTTTAGATGCTGGTTCTTATATATTGAATAACCGTTCAGGTAAGAAAGAGCGTATTTCACGTATTTACCAGATGCACTCTAATAAACAAAATGCTATCGATTATATCGAGGCAGGAGATATTGGTGCAGCTGTAGGTTTTAAGGATATTAAAACTGGTGATACAATGACTGATGAAAAAAATCCTATTGTTTTAGAATCAATGGATTTTCCTGATCCGGTAATTGGTATTGCTGTTGAGCCTAAAACGAAAGCAGATGTAGATAAATTGGGTATGTCTTTGGCTAAATTGGCAGAAGAAGATCCTACGTTTACGGTAAGAACTGATGAAGCTTCAGGACAGACTATTATCTCTGGAATGGGTGAGCTTCACTTGGATATTATTGTAGATCGTTTGAAGCGTGAGTTTAAAGTAGAAGTTAATCAGGGTCAGCCACAGGTTGAATATAAAGAAGCTATTACGCAATCTGCTGATCATAGAGAGGTTTATAAAAAACAGTCTGGTGGTCGTGGTAAATTTGCTGATATTGTATTTACAATTGAGCCAGCTGATGAAGGTGTAGTAGGTCTTCAGTTTGAGTCTACTATCAAAGGTGGTAATGTTCCTAAGGAATTCATTCCTTCAATTGAGAAAGGATTCAAAATGGCTATGGTAAATGGTCCATTAGCGGGGTATGAAGTTGATGCTGTGAAAGTGACATTGAAAGATGGATCTTATCATGATGTGGATTCGGATCAATTATCTTTCGAATTGGCTGCTAAATTAGGGTTTAAAAACTCTGCAAAAGCTGCGAAAGCGGTTATAATGGAGCCTATTATGAAATTAGAAGTTATTACTCCAGAAGAGAATATGGGTGATATCGTAGGTGATCTTAATAGACGTAGAGGACAGGTTAGTGATATGGGTGATAGAGCTGGTGCAAAAACTGTAAAAGCTACTGTGCCACTTTCAGAAATGTTTGGATATGTTACAACGTTAAGAACATTGTCATCTGGTAGAGCAACATCTACTATGGAATTTTCTCACTATGCTGAGACTCCTTCTAATATTTCAGAAGAAGTAATTGCAGCAGCAAAAGGAGTTAACGCTTAATTTTACAGAAATGAGTCAAAAAATTAGAATAAAACTAAAATCTTACGATCATAACTTAGTAGACAAGTCTGCAGAGAAGATTGTTAAGACCGTTAAGAGTACTGGAGCTGTGGTTACTGGCCCAATTCCATTGCCAACACATAAGAAGATTTTTACAGTATTACGTTCTCCTCACGTTAATAAAAAATCTAGAGAGCAATTTCAACTAAGTTCTTATAAAAGACTTTTGGATATTTATAGCTCATCTTCAAAAACGATTGATGCGTTAATGAAGCTAGAATTACCGAGTGGAGTAGAAGTTGAGATCAAAGTGTGATAGAACTTTCTAAGTAAGAAAATCTTACGATAAATGTCCCAAGCTGCGTGCGAGGGAAAAACGGCAAAAAAATACATTCAGGGTTGAAGTATTTTGACCCTGTTTTTTTGCAAAACAATAAGTAGAATACTAATTAATAATTAATAAATATGTCTGGGTTAATAGGAAAAAAGATCGGCATGACTAGCATCTTCGACGAAAATGGAAAGAATATTCCATGTACGGTTATCGAAGCTGGGCCATGTGTGGTTACCCAAGTCAGAACTGAAGAAGTGGATGGTTATGAAGCTATTCAATTAGGTTTCGATGACAAAGCAGACAAAAATGCTACTAAAGCGGCTTTAGGTCACTTTAAAAAAGCAGGAACTGTTGCTAAACGTAAAGTTGTCGAATTTCAAGGTTTTGATGAGGAGTACAAATTAGGAGATACAGTAACAGTAGATCATTTTGCTGAAGGAGAGTTTGTTGATGTTTCAGCAACTTCTAAAGGAAAAGGTTTTCAGGGTGTTGTTAAAAGACACGGCTTTGCTGGTGTTGGTCAAGCAACACACGGTCAGCACAACCGTTTAAGAGCTCCAGGTTCGATAGGTGCAGCATCTTACCCTGCTAGAGTATTCAAAGGAATGCGAATGGCCGGAAGAATGGGTGGAGATCAGGTAAAAATTCAAAACTTAAAAGTGTTAAAGGTAGTTGCTGAAAAGAACTTACTTGTTGTGAAAGGGTGTGTTCCTGGACATAAAAACGCTTATGTAACGATTCAGAAGTAATGAAGGTAGCAGTAATCGATATTAACGGAAAAGAAACAGGAAGAAAGGTAGACCTTTCTGATGCTGTTTTTGGTATAGAGCCTAATGATCATGCTGTGTACTTAGATGTGAAGCAGTACTTGGCAAATCAACGTCAGGGAACTCACAAAGCTAAGGAGCGTGCTGAGATTGTAGGTAGTACAAGAAAGATAAAGAAACAAAAAGGAACTGGTACGGCTAGAGCAGGTAGTATTAAATCTCCTATCTTCAAAGGTGGAGGTAGAATTTTTGGTCCAAGACCTCGTAATTATTCTTTTAAATTGAATAAAAATTTAAAAAGATTAGCGCGTAAATCTGCACTGAGTATTAAAGCAAATGAGAAGGCAATTACAATTGTAGAAGACTTTACTTTTGATACGATTAAAACTAAGAATTTTACTACTGTTTTAAAGTCTTTAGGGCTTGATGGTAAAAAATCTTTATTTGTGTTGGGAGAGTCAAATAAAAATGTATATTTGTCGTCACGCAATTTAAAAAGCTCCGAAGTTATAACTTCCTCAGAATTAAGTACTTATAAAATACTTAATGCGAAGAATGTTGTTCTTTTGGAAGGTTCTTTGAAAGGAATTGAAACGAATTTAAGTAAATAGAAGCCATGAGTATCTTAATAAAACCTATTATTACGGAAAAGGCTACTGCTGATAGTGAGGTGTATAACCGCTATGGTTTTGTAGTAGATAAAAAAGCGAATAAGGTAGAGATCAAAAAAGCGGTTGAGTCTGCTTATGGTGTATCTGTTACTAAGGTTCGTACAATTAATGTCCGTCCAGACCGTAAAACTCGTTATACAAAAACGGGAATGGTCACTGGTAAAACAAAAGCTATTAAAAAAGCTATTGTACAGGTGGCGGAAGGTGATGTAATTGATTTATATAGTAATCTTTAAGACTAAAAAATGTCAGTAAGAAAATTGAAACCAATTACCCCAGGTCAGCGTTTTAGAGTAGTTAACGGGTATGATGCCCTTACTACTGATAAGCCGGAGAAGAGTTTATTAGCTCCGAAAAAAAGATCTGGAGGTAGAAACAATCAAGGAAAAATGACCATGCGCTACAAAGGTGGTGGTCATAAAAAAAGGTATCGTATTATTGATTTTAAACGTGATAAGCAAGGAATTCCTGCTACCGTTGCGACAATAGAATACGATCCAAACAGAACTGCTTTTATAGCGCTTTTGAACTACCAAGATGGTGAGAAGCGTTATGTTATAGCTCAAAATGGTCTACAAGTTGGTCAGAACATTGTTTCTGGAAGTAATGTTGCTCCGGAAATAGGAAACGCAATGCCGCTTAGTGATATCCCTTTAGGTACAATCATTTCTTGTATAGAATTACGTCCTGGTCAAGGTGCTGTTATGGCACGTAGTGCGGGATCATTTGCGCAGCTTATGGCTCGTGATGGTAAATTTGCTACGGTAAAATTACCTTCTGGGGAGGTGAGATTGGTGCTGATGAGTTGTATGGCAACCATAGGTGCGGTTTCTAATAGTGATCATCAATTATTAGTTGGTGGTAAAGCAGGTAGAAGTCGTTGGTTAGGTCGTCGTCCACGTACACGTCCAGTTGTGATGAATCCAGTCGATCACCCAATGGGTGGTGGTGAAGGTAAGTCTTCAGGTGGTCATCCACGTTCTAGAAAAGGTCTTCCTGCTAAAGGATACAGAACCCGTTCTAAGACGAAAGCGAGTAATAAGTATATTGTAGAACGTAGAAAGAAATAATAAGATATGGCACGTTCATTAAAAAAAGGACCTTACATTCACTATAAATTAGAGAAGAAAGTAGCTGCAAATGTAGAGGCTAATAAAAAGACTGTGATAAAGACTTGGTCAAGAGCATCAATGATATCACCTGATTTTGTTGGTCAGACAATAGCAGTACATAATGGTCGCCAATTTGTTCCTGTATATATTACAGAAAACATGGTAGGTCATAAGTTAGGAGAGTTTTCGCCAACACGTTCTTTTAGAGGGCACGCTGGTGCTAAAAATAAAGGTAAAAAATAATTTAAGCTATGGGAGTTCGTAAAAGAGAAATGGCAGAAAGAATTAAGGAAGAGAAAAAGCAAATTGCTTTCGCTAAACTTAATAACTGTCCTACGTCACCTCGCAAGATGCGCTTAGTAGCGGATTTAGTTCGTGGTGAAAAAGTTGAAAGAGCACTTCATATTCTTAGATTTAACCCTAAAGAAGCATCACGTCGTTTAGAAAAGTTATTGCTTTCTGCAATAGCAAACTGGCAGGCGAAAAATGAAGACGCTAGCATCGAAGATGCAGATCTTTTTGTAAAAGAGATCCGTGTAGATGGAGGTAGTATGTTAAAAAGACTACGTCCAGCTCCACAAGGTCGTGCACACAGAATAAGAAAACGCTCTAATCACGTAACGATCGTGGTTGCAGCAAAAAATAATACACAAAGCTAATATAAATAGTATGGGACAGAAGACAAATCCAATCGGAAATCGCCTTGGTATCATTAGAGGATGGGAATCCAACTGGTATGGAGGTAATGACTACGGTGATAAACTTGCCGAAGACGATAAGATTAGAAAGTACGTACACGCACGTTTATCTAAAGCTAGTGTATCTAGAGTAATTATTGAGCGTACGCTTAAGCTTGTAACCGTTACTATCACTACTGCTAGACCTGGTATTATTATCGGAAAAGGTGGTCAAGAGGTAGACAAGCTAAAAGAAGAGCTTAAGAAAATTACTGATAAAGAAGTTCAGATCAATATTTTTGAAATCAAAAGACCAGAACTTGATGCGTTTTTAGTTGGATCTAGCGTTGCAAGACAGATAGAGAGTCGTATCTCTTATCGTCGTGCGATCAAGATGGCTATAGCGGCTGCAATGAGAATGAATGCGGAAGGTATCAAAATTCAGATTTCAGGACGTTTGAATGGTGCTGAGATGGCACGTTCAGAGTCGTATAAAGATGGTCGTATTCCTTTATCAACATTTAGAGCTGACATAGATTATGCTTTGGTTGAGGCACATACTACTTATGGTAGATTAGGTGTTAAAGTATGGATTATGAAAGGCGAAGTATATGGTAAGAGAGAACTTTCTCCTTTAGTTGGTCTTTCTAAGAAACAAGGAAAAGGAGGCGATAGAGGAGCCGGACGAGGTGGAAATAATAAATCACGTCGTAGAAAGTAATTTTTTAAAGTAAATTAACAATGTTACAGCCTAAAAGAACAAAATTCCGTAAACAACAAAAAGGACGTATGAAAGGTCTTTCTCAAAGAGGACATACACTTTCTAACGGAACTTTCGGAATTAAATCATTAGATTCAAGTTTTGTTACTGCTAGACAAATAGAAGCAGCACGTATTTCTGCTACACGTTATATGAAAAGAGAAGGTTCTCTGTGGATTAAAATTTTCCCAGACAAGCCTATAACAAAGAAACCTCTTGAAGTACGTATGGGTAAAGGAAAAGGAGCTGTGGAATATTGGGCGGCAGTTGTAAAACCAGGAAGAATCTTATTTGAGATCAGTGGTGTGCCATATGATGTAGCAAAAGAAGCATTGCGCTTAGCTGCACAGAAGCTACCAGTAAAAACTAAGTTTATCGTGTCAAGAACCTATCAAGGTTAAAATTCAAAAGAGACTATGAAACAATCACAAGTAAAAGAATCGTCTACAGCCGAATTGCAAGAAGAACTTGGTAAATCTCGTAAAGAGTATTCAGATTTAAAAATGGCTCACGCTATGTCTCCATTAGAAAACCCTTTACAATTACGTAAAGTGAGAAGATCTATTGCTAGAATGGCTACTGAGTTAACTAAAAGAGAATTAAACGGTTAATTCTGCTGAAAGATGGAAAAAAGAAACTTAAGAAAAGAGCGTATAGGTGTAGTTACTAGTAACAAGATGCAAAAATCAATTGTTGTTGCTGAAGTAAAAAAAGTAAAACACCCGATGTACGGAAAGTTCGTGTTAAAAACGAAAAAATACGTTGCACACGACGAGAAAAATGACTGCAATATTGGTGATACTGTAAAGATCATGGAAACAAGACCTATGAGTAGAACCAAATGCTGGAGATTAGTAGAAGTAATTGAAAGAGCGAAGTAATTATGGTACAACAAGAGTCTAGATTAAAAGTAGCAGACAACACAGGTGGTAAAGAAGTTTTAGTTATCCGTGTTTTAGGTGGTACAAAAAGAAGATACGCCTCTGTAGGAGACAAGATAGTTGTCAGTGTAAAAGAAGCAACTCCTAATGGAAACATTAAAAAAGGAGCCGTTTCTACTGCAGTTGTAGTTCGTACCAAAAAAGAAGTGCGCAGACCAGATGGTTCTTATATTCGTTTCGACGATAACGCTTGTGTTCTTTTGAACCCAGCCGGAGAGATGAGAGGAACACGTGTTTTTGGTCCTGTAGCAAGAGAACTTCGTGATAAACAGTTCATGAAGATTGTTTCACTAGCGCCAGAAGTGCTTTAATAGTATAGCAAAGATGACAAAGCTAAAAATTAAATCAGGAGATACAGTAAAGGTTATTGCTGGAGACAATAAAGGTCAACAGGGAACTGTACAGAAAGTATTGAAAGATAAGAACAAGGCAATCGTAGAAGGTGTGAACTTAGTTTCAAAGCACCAGAAGCCTAGCGCTGCTAATCCACAAGGTGGTATAGTGAAGCAAGAAGCAGCTATTCATATTTCTAACTTAACGTTGTTAACATCTAATGGTGATGCAACAAGAGTAGGATATAGAGTAGAAGGAGATAAGAAAGTAAGATTTTCTAAAAAATCTAATGAAGTAATATAGTTATGGCTTATATCCCAAGACTAAAACAAGAGTATAATGACAGAGTAATGTCAGCTCTTACAGAAGAATTCAGCTATGGTAATGTAATGGAAGTACCAAAACTTAAAAAAATTGTTTTAAGTAGAGGTGTTGGTGCGGCTGTAGCAGATAAGAAGTTAATCGACTACGCAGTAGATGAATTAACAATGATCACAGGTCAAAAAGCCGTAGCTACAATTTCTAAAAAGGATGTTGCAACTTTCAAATTACGTAAAGGAATGCCAATTGGTGCAAAAGTTACGTTAAGAGGAGAAAGAATGTACGAATTTTTAGATCGTCTGATTACTTCAGCTTTACCTCGTGTAAGAGATTTTAATGGAATTAACGCTACTGGTTTTGATGGTAGAGGTAATTATTCATTAGGAATTACTGAACAGATCATTTTTCCGGAGATTGATATCGATAAAGTGAATAAGATTTCAGGAATGAATATCACTTTTGAAACTTCGGCGAATACAGACAAAGAAGCAAAATCATTGTTAACAGAACTAGGGTTACCTTTTAAAAAGAATTAATTATGGCTAAAGAATCAATGAAAGCCCGTGAGGTGAAGAGAGCAAAAACAGTTGCTAAATATGCTGAAAAACGTAAAGCTTTAAAAGAAGCTGGAGATTATGAAGCATTACAGAAACTACCAAAAAATGCGTCTCCAATCCGTATGCACAATCGTTGTAAATTAACAGGAAGACCAAAAGGATATATGCGTCAATTTGGTATTTCTCGTGTTACATTTAGAGAGATGGCTAATCAAGGATTAATTCCAGGAGTAACTAAAGCTAGTTGGTAATAATAAAAAATTAATTGGTCTAAGGTTCTGCTAAACTAGTGGAAAACCAAGATCATAAATTATATACAATGAATACAGATCCTATAGCAGATTATTTAACCAGAATACGTAATGCAAATAGTGCTCAGCATAGAGTTGTTGAGATTCCTGCATCTAAGGTTAAGAAAGAGATCACTAAAATATTATTCGACCAAGGATATATTTTAAGTTATAAATTTGAAGATAATACAACACAAGGTAGTATTAAGATAGCTCTTAAATACAATAAATTGACTAAAGAGCCTGTAATAAAACAATTACAAAGAATCAGTAAGCCTGGTTTGCGTAAATATGCAGGATCAAGTGAAATACCAAGAATTCTTAATGGATTAGGTATAGCGATTGTTTCTACTTCTCATGGTGTAATGACTGGTAAACAGGCTAAGCAAGAGAATGTAGGTGGAGAAGTACTTTGTTACGTATATTAACAGTATAAAAGACAAAAGAAATGTCAAGAATAGGAAAAAATCCAGTAACTATTCCGTCTGGTGTCACTGTAGAAGTGACAGGTAATGTTGTTACTGTTAAAGGAAAATTAGGAGAGCTTTCGCAAGAGATAGATGCTATCAGTGTGAAAGTAGAAGATGGTAAGGTTGTTCTAGAAAGACCTAGTGAGACTAAAGATCATAAAGCAAAGCATGGTTTATACAGAGCTTTGATAAATAATATGGTGCAAGGTGTTTCTGAAGGTTTTACTAAAGAATTGGAATTAGTAGGAGTAGGTTATAGAGCTTCTAACCAAGGACAAAAATTAGATCTAGCTCTAGGTTTTTCTCACAATATCGTATTAGATGTTGCTCCAGAGGTAAAAATAGAAACTGTATCTGAAAAAGGTAAAAACCCGATCGTAAAATTAACTTCTCACGACAAACAATTAGTGGGACAGGTAGCAGCTAAAATTAGAGGTTTCCGTAAGCCAGAGCCGTACAAAGGTAAAGGAGTTAAGTTTGTAGGAGAACAATTAAGAAGAAAAGCAGGTAAATCTGCATAATAACGAAGTTATGGCATTCTCAAAAGATTTAAGAAGATTAAAAATCAGAAAGCGAATCCGCGGTAAAGTAAGCGGAACAGAACAACGTCCTAGATTATCTGTTTTTAGAAGTAATAAAGAGATCTATGCGCAAATCATAGATGATGTAACCGGTAAAACTATTGGTTCAGCTTCTTCAAGAGATAAAGACATTGCTGCTGCATCAGGAAATAAAGCAGAAAAAGCAGGCTTGGTAGGTAAGGCTCTTGCTGAAAAAGCTAAAAAAGCAGGTGTAGATACTGTGTCTTTTGATAGAGGTGGGTATCTATATCATGGTAGAGTAAAATCATTAGCTGAAGGAGCTAGAGAAGCAGGACTTAAATTCTAAGAAATTATGTATCAAAAATATAAAAACGCAGAATTAGTAAAACCAAGTGGACTTGAATTAAAAGACCGTTTAGTTGGAGTACAACGTGTTACTAAAGTAACTAAAGGTGGTAGAGCATTTGGATTTTCTGCTATTGTAGTTGTAGGAGATGAAAATGGTGTTGTAGGTCACGGTTTAGGTAAGTCTAAAGAAGTTGCTGAAGCTATTGCAAAGGCGGTAGAAGATGCGAAGAAAAATTTAGTTCGTATACCTTTAACTAAAGGAACTTTACCTCACGAACAAAAAGGTAAGTACGGTGGAGCAAGAGTATTATTAATGCCTGCTGCAACTGGTACAGGAGTTATTGCTGGTGGAGCAATCCGTGCAGTATTAGAATCTGTTGGTGTACACGATGTACTATCTAAAAATCAAGGATCGTCTAACCCACATAATGTGGTGAAAGCAACTTTTGATGCTTTATTGCAAATGCGAAGTGCAGAGCAAGTAGCAAAACAAAGAGGTGTTTCACTGGAAAAAGTGTTTAAAGGATAAATATTAGGAACGATGGCAAAGATTAGAGTTAAGAAAGTAAAAAGCGCTATTAACCGCACGCAAAGACAAAAAAGAACTTTGGAGGCTTTAGGGCTAAAAAGGATCGGTCAGGTTGTAGAGCATGATGACACTCCTAATATCCTTGGGATGGTAAATAAAGTTAAACATTTAGTTTCCGTAGAAACAAAATAATATAAGCACATGGATTTAAGTAACTTAAAACCTGCTGCAGGTTCAGTAAAAAATAACAGTAAGCGATTAGGTCGTGGTCAGGGTTCCGGAAAAGGTGGAACTGCTGCTCGTGGTCATAAGGGAGCAAAATCACGTTCTGGATATTCTAGAAAAATTGGTTTTGAAGGTGGGCAGATGCCACTTCAAAGACGTGTGCCTAAGTTTGGTTTCACAAATATCAATAGAAAAGAGTATCAAGGAATCAATTTAGATACTTTACAGAAATTAGTTGATGCTGGTAAAATAACTGATACCGTTGATTTCGACGTGTTATTAGATACACGTCTCGCAGGAAAAAATGATTTAGTTAAGATACTGGGTAGAGGTGAATTGAAGGCTAAGTTAAAAGTCTCAGCTCATAAATTTACAGCCACTGCTAAGGCAGCTATTGAAGCAGCAGGTGGTGAAGCAGTAACCTTATAAAAGACATTTCATGAAATTTATTGATACAATAAAAAACATTTGGAAAATCGAAGAACTAAAGAATAGAATCTTAGTTACACTGGGATTACTTTTAGTATATCGATTTGGAGCGCAAGTTGTACTACCAGGAGTAGATGCGGCAGAGTTAGCTAATTTGGGTACTCAGACTCAAGATGGTTTACTAGGATTACTTAATGCCTTTACAGGAGGAGCGTTCGCAAACGCTTCAGTATTTGCTTTAGGAATCATGCCTTATATATCCGCTTCGATTGTTGTGCAATTGATGGGAATAGCTATTCCATATCTTCAAAAATTACAAAAAGAAGGGGAGAGCGGAAGAAAGAAAATTAATCAAATTACAAGGTGGTTGACTATTGGAATTACATTAGTTCAAGGGCCGGGGTATATTTATAATTTATTTGCAACACTTCCTCCTGCTGCTTTTAGTACAGAGATCAGTCAAACTGTTTTCGTTGTATCATCTGTAATCATCTTAACTACTGGCTGTATTTTTGCTATGTGGTTAGGTGAAAAAATTACTGATAAAGGTATAGGTAATGGTATTTCATTATTAATTATGGTGGGTATCATTGCTACATTGCCACAGTCATTTGTTCAGAATTTTATTTCTAGAACTTCTGGAGAAGGTGGAGATATTATTATGGTATTGATTGAATTAGTGATATGGTTTGTGATCATTTTAGCATCGGTGTTATTGGTAATGGCTGTGCGTCAGATACCAGTTCAATATGCTAGAAGAACTGCTAGCGGAGGATATGAAAAGAATGTTTTCGGATCACGTCAGTACATTCCTTTAAAGCTTAATGCTTCAGGTGTAATGCCAATTATCTTTGCTCAAGCGATTATGTTTATTCCAGCTGCGGTTGCGGGTCTTTCGGAGTCGGAAACTTCACAAGGAATAGCAGCTGCATTTAGTGATATTTTTGGACTATGGTATAATTTATTATTTGGATTATTGATCATTATATTCACTTACTTCTATACAGCCATAACGGTTCCAACCAATAAGATGGCAGATGATTTAAAGCGAAGCGGTGGTTTTATTCCTGGAATTAGACCTGGTAGTGAAACTGCAGAGTATTTGGATAAAATAATGTCACAAATAACCTTGCCGGGATCTATATTCTTAGCGTTGATTGCAGTTTTTCCAGCAATTGCTGTAAAACTTTTAAATGTACAACAAGGTTGGGCACTGTTTTTTGGAGGAACGTCACTACTTATTATGGTAGGTGTAGCGATCGATACAATGCAGCAAGTCAATTCATATCTATTGAATAGACATTACGATGGATTAATGAAAACTGGTAAAAACCGTAAAGCAGTAGCATAATGGCAAAACAACCAGCAATAGAACAGGATGGAAGTATAATCGAAGCATTGTCTAATGCAATGTTCCGAGTAGAGCTAGAAAACGGTCACGTAGTGACAGCTCATATCTCAGGTAAAATGCGTATGCATTATATAAAATTACTACCTGGAGATAAGGTTAAGTTAGAAATGAGTCCTTATGATTTGTCAAAGGCTCGTATAACATACAGATACTAATAATTTTAAGAATATTAGTTAATTAAGATTTTTTACGTACTTTTGCGGGCTGAAAATCTTGTTAACGAGACCTTCTGAAATGCTTAATATGTATTTTCAGAATTTAAACACAAAGAGATGAAAGTTAGAGCATCAATAAAAAAGAGAAGTGCCGAGTGCAAGATTGTGCGTAGAAAAGGCCGTCTTTACGTAATTAATAAAAAGAATCCTAGATTTAAACAAAGACAAGGGTAATTATGGCAAGAATTGCAGGGGTAGATATACCTAAACAAAAGCGAGGAGTTATAGCATTAACCTATATCTTCGGAATTGGTAGAAGTAGAGCTAAAGAAATTTTAGCGGCTGCCAAAGTAGATGAGAGTATTAAAGTTTCTGACTGGGATGATGATCAAATTGGTCGTATACGTGAAGCTGTAGGAACCTTTACTATCGAAGGAGAATTACGTTCTGAAGTACAGTTAAATATCAAGCGTCTTATGGATATAGGATGTTATAGAGGTATTCGTCACAGAGCTGGTTTACCACTTAGAGGACAACGTACTAAGAATAACTCTAGAACACGTAAAGGAAGAAGAAAAACAGTTGCTAATAAGAAAAAAGCGACTAAATAATAAGTAGTATGGCAAAGTCAACTTCAAAAAAACGTAAAGTAATTGTTGAATCAGTAGGGGAAGCGCACGTAACAGCTTCTTTTAACAACATTATTGTATCGTTAACAAATAAAAAAGGAGACGTTATTTCTTGGTCTTCAGCTGGAAAAATGGGATTCAGAGGTTCTAAAAAGAACACTCCATATGCTGCTCAATTAGCCGCAGAAGATGCTTCTAAGGTAGCAATCGAAGCTGGATTAAAGAAAGTAAAGGTTTATGTTAAAGGACCTGGAAATGGTAGAGAATCTGCGATAAGATCTCTTCACAATTCAGGAATTGAAGTTTCAGAAATTATTGATGTAACTCCAATGCCACATAACGGATGTCGTCCTCCAAAAAGACGTAGAGTATAATAATTGTATCCCGAATTTTTTTCGGGATCTTTTATACTTCATAAATAATAACTAAAAGTAAGTCTAAAAGAGGAACAAAGGATTATCGAAGGAAAGAGACCTTAATTCATAACCTCCTCTAAAAATTAAATTAATAATATAATGGCAAGATATACTGGTCCAAAAACTAAAATCGCTCGTAAGTTTGGTGAAGCGATATTCGGAGACGATAAGTCTTTCGAGAAAAGAAATTATCCTCCTGGTCAGCACGGTAATAACAGACGTAGAGGTAAAAAGAGTGAATATGCTATCCAGTTAATGGAAAAGCAAAAAGCTAAATATACGTATGGTGTTCTAGAGCGTCAATTCCGTAATATGTTCGAAAAAGCAACAAGATCACAAGGTATTACCGGTGAGGTTTTACTTCAATTATGTGAATCGCGTTTAGATAATGTAGCTTTTAGAATGGGATTAGCAAATTCTCGTAGAGGTGCTAGACAACTAGTATCACATAGACATATCACTGTAAATGGAGAATTAGTAAATATTCCATCTTACCAGCTAAAGCCTGGAGATGTTGTAGGGGTAAGAGAGAAATCAAAGTCATTAGAAGTTATTCTTAATTCTCTTGCTAATAATAGCAAGGTATACGAATGGATTACTTTTAATAATGACACAAAACAAGGTACTTTCGTATCTGTTCCGGCAAGAATTCAAATTCCGGAAAACATCAACGAACAATTCATCGTCGAATTATATTCGAAGTAATAACTCTTAGAAGAAACAATAATATGGCAATATTAAATTTTCAGAAGCCCGATAAAGTTATCATGATCGACTCTAGTGAGTTTGATGGTAAATTCGAATTTAGACCATTAGAACCAGGGTACGGATTAACAGTTGGTAACGCTTTGCGAAGAGTTTTGCTATCTTCTTTAGAGGGATTCGCTATAACTTCATTAAGGATTGAAGGAGTAGATCACGAGTTTTCTACTATTTCTGGAGTTGTAGAAGATGTAACAGAAATTATTCTAAATCTTAAGCAAGTACGTTTTAAGCGTCAGATTGAGGATATCGATAACGAATCTGTTACAATTTCGATTTCTGGTCAAGAGCAATTAACTGCAGGAGATTTCCAGAAATTTATTTCAGGTTTCCAAGTTCTTAACCCAGATTTAGTTATCTGTAATATGGATAAGAAAGTAGCGCTTAACCTTGAGATTACTATCGAAAAGGGTAGAGGTTATGTTCCAGCTGAAGAAAACAAGAAGGCTAATGCTCCGATAGGTACAATTTTTACAGATTCCATCTATACTCCGATTAAGAATGTTAAGTATAGTATTGAGAATTACCGTGTAGAGCAAAAAACGGATTACGAAAAATTAGTTTTCGAAATTGTTACTGATGGATCAATACATCCTAAAGATGCGTTGACTGAAGCGGCAAAAATCTTGATTCACCACTTTATGCTATTCTCTGATGAGCGTATTACATTAGAAGCTGATGAGATTGCTCAGACTGAAACATATGATGAGGAGTCATTACATATGAGACAGTTATTGAAAACTAAGTTAATCGATATGGATCTTTCTGTAAGAGCTCTTAACTGTTTGAAAGCTGCAGAAGTAGATACATTAGGTGATTTAGTATCTTATAACAAAAATGACTTGATGAAGTTCCGTAACTTTGGTAAGAAGTCTTTAACAGAGCTTGAAGAGCTTGTAAATGTTAAAGGTCTTAATTTTGGTATGGATCTTTCTAAATATAAATTAGATAAAGACTAACACATCATATTTTGCTCTCTACACGAGGTAGATTGAGCAAGATGATGCTTAAATTTTTAATGTCATGAGACACGGAAAAAAAGTAAACCATTTAGGTAGAAAAACAGCGCATCGTAAAGCTATGCTTGCTAATATGGCTTGTTCTCTTATAGAGCATAAGAGAATAAATACTACAGTTGCAAAAGCTAAAGCGCTTAAGCAGTTTGTAGAACCATTAGTAACTAAGTCTAAAGAAGATACTACACACAATCGTCGTATCGTATTTAGTAAATTACGTAACAAGTATGCAGTAGCAGAATTGTTTAGAGATGTAGCTGCTAAAGTTGGTGATAGACCAGGCGGATATACCAGAATTATTAAATTAGGTAATCGTCTTGGAGATAATGCTGATATGGCAATGATAGAGTTAGTTGATTACAATGAGCTTTATAATGCAGGTAAGCCAGCTAAAAAGAAATCTACTCGAAGAGGTAGAACTAAGAAAACTGAAACTGCACCAGTAGTTGAAACTCCTAGTTCTGAAGAAGAATAAATGAGAAATGTGATTTACACATAATTATAAAAGGATAAACGTTCGTCGTTTATCCTTTTTTTTTGAATATTTTTGAAAAAAAAGTTTACAACCTATTATAGGAAATTAAATAGCAAAAAGTATATAAGATGAAATATCAATCTCGAAAAAAAGCAATTGTCTTATTAGCAGACGGAACTATTTTTTACGGAAAAGCTGTCGGAAAAGAGGGTACGGCATTCGGCGAAGTATGTTTTAATACAGGAATGACAGGATATCAGGAGATTTTTACAGATCCTTCTTATTTCGGGCAGTTAATGGTTACTACCAATGCTCATATTGGAAATTATGGAACTAATGATGAAGAAGTAGAATCAGATTCGATTAAAATTTCAGGTTTGATTGTTAAAAATTTCAGTTATGAATTCTCTAGAGATCTTGCGGATCGTTCTCTGCAAGAATTTTTGGAAAAGCATAATTTGTTAGCAGTGTCAGATGTAGATACACGTGCTTTGGTTAGCTATATAAGAGATAATGGCGCAATGAATGCCTTAATTTCCACAGAAATAGAGGATATTGATTCATTAAAAAAACAATTAGCAGCAGTTCCTGATATGAATGGATTAGAGTTGGCGTCTAAGGTTTCAACTAAAAAACCTTATTTTGTTGGTGATCCTAATGCGACTTATAAGATTTCTGCTTTGGATATTGGGATAAAAAAGAATATACTTCGTAATCTTTCAAAAAGGGATGCCTATATTAAGGTTTTTCCTTATGATACAACTTTCGAGGAAATGAGTGAATGGGCTCCTGATGGATATTTTCTTTCTAATGGACCAGGTGATCCAGAGCCATTATCGCAGGCTATTGAAACGGCTAGAGAAATCATCAAAAGAGATTTGCCATTATTTGGAATTTGTTTAGGGCATCAAGTAATTGCTTTAGCTAATGGTATCAGTACATATAAAATGCATCATGGTCATAGAGGTATCAATCACCCGGTAAAAAATCTAATTACAGGAAAAGGAGAAATAACATCTCAGAATCATGGTTTTGCAATCAACAGAGAAGAAACAGAAAATAATCCTGATGTAGAGATAACTCATGTGCATCTAAATGATCATACAGTAGCTGGAATTAAAATGAAAAACAAAAATTGTTTTTCGGTACAATATCATCCAGAAGCTAGCCCTGGTCCAAATGACTCAATCTATTTATTTGATCAGTTTATTAATAACATTAAAAAAGCAAAGGTAGAAGCTTAAAACTTTTGGGTTTGTTGCAAAATACCTCGTGTTTAGCAAGAAGTTGATCTATAACGTTATAGTTGATAACTTGTGGTGTTTACTGTGGCTTAGGCAATAAATTAAGAGGTTTTCTGAGGTATTTAAATTTACCTGTTTTGTATATTGCGAAGAATTAAAATTATCCAACAAAAACAAATCAAGAAATGAGTGTAATTATAAATATTCACGCCAGACAAATTTTAGATTCACGTGGTAACCCTACAGTAGAAGTAGACGTGATTACCGAAAATGGTGTTTTAGGTAGAGCTGCGGTTCCTTCTGGAGCTTCAACAGGAGAACATGAAGCTGTGGAGCTAAGAGATGGTGGAAGTGATTATATGGGTAAAGGGGTTAAAAAGGCCGTAGAAAATGTAAATACTATAATCGCTGAAGAATTATTGGGATATTCTGTATTTGACCAAAATTTATTGGATCAAACGATGATCGAATTAGATGGAACTCCTAACAAATCTAAATTAGGAGCAAATGCAATCTTAGGTGTTTCTTTAGCAGCTGCAAAAGCTGCTGCAAACGAACTTAATATGCCTCTATATCGTTATGTAGGTGGAGTTAGTGCAAATACATTGCCTGTTCCGATGATGAATATCATTAACGGAGGATCTCATAGTGATGCGCCAATTGCATTTCAAGAATTTATGGTGATGCCAGTAAAGGCAAAAGATTTCACTCATGCAATGCAAATGGGAATGGAAATTTTCCATAATTTAAAGAAAGTACTTCACGACAGAGGATTAAGTACTGCTGTAGGAGATGAAGGTGGTTTTGCACCTACATTAGACGGAACAGAAGATGCTTTGGATTCGATTGCGTTAGCTGTTGAGAAAGCAGGATATAAGTTTGGAGACGAAGTAATGGTTGCTTTAGATTGTGCTGCTGCTGAGTTTTTTGTTGATGGAAAGTATGATTACACTAAATTTGAAGGAAAAACAGGTGTAATAAGAACGAGCGAGGAACAAGCTGATTATCTTGCAGAATTAGCTTCTAAGTACCCAATTGTTTCAATAGAAGATGGTATGGATGAAAATGACTGGGATGGTTGGAAATATTTAACAGACAAAGTTGGAGATAAAGTGCAATTGGTTGGAGATGATTTATTTGTTACAAATGTAGAAAGGTTATCAAGAGGAATTGAAAACGGCATAGCTAATTCAATCTTAATTAAGGTAAACCAAATAGGAACGCTTACAGAAACAATCGCAGCAGTAAATATGGCACATAATGCTGGATATACCTCTGTAATGTCTCACCGATCTGGCGAAACTGAAGATAATACTATTGCTGATCTAGCCGTGGCTTTAAATACTGGGCAAATTAAAACAGGTTCAGCATCACGTAGTGATAGAATGGCAAAGTATAATCAATTACTTCGCATAGAAGAAGAACTTGGTGTGGTAGCTTATTATCCTAAGGAAAAAGCATTTAAAGTTAAAAAATAATAGACGCAAGAATAGAATAGCTCTTTGTAGGATTGTTCTTATTCATAGAGTTTTATGTATTTGAAAATAATTAGTCAACTTCTATAATTTATAAGTTGATTTTTTATAAAAAATCATCGATTTTAAAAAGAGGATTCATTGAGAATCCTCTTTTTTTATTCATAATACCGAAGAGAGATTTCTATTGTAAAATAGATGGTATGATTAATAATATATTAACACTATATTTTGTAATTTAGCAATCCTTATTATAACAGCAAAATTCTAAATAATCACAATGTCAAAAAAAGCTACTTTAGAAATAGACGGTAACAAATATGAGTTCCCAATAATAGAAGGAACTGAAAAAGAATTAGGAATTGATATCAAAACTCTGAGAGGTGTCACAGGAGGCGTAACTACTATAGATCCTGGATATAAAAATACAGGGAGTTGTGAGAGTGCGATTACTTTTCTTGATGGAGAAAAAGGAATTCTAAGATACCGAGGATATTCTATAGAAGAGCTAGCTGAGAAAGCCGATTTTTTAGAAGTAGCTTATTTATTAATTTTTGGAGAGTTACCAACAGCTGAGCAGCTCAATAAATTTGGCAAAGACATCAAGGAAGAGTCTCATGTAGATGAAGACATGAAAAAAATTCTTGATGGATTTCCAAAAAGTGCTCACCCTATGGGAGTTCTTTCATCTTTAACAAGTGCACTGATAGCCTTTAATCCAGGATCTGTAGATGTTGATTCTGAGGAAGAGATGTATGGTGCTATTGTTAAAATTTTAGCCAAGTTTCCTGTATTAGCAGCTTGGACAATGAGAAAAAGAAAAAGTCTTCCGTTAGATTATGGAGATAATGCTTTAGGGTATGTTGAGAACTTGCATAAAATGATGTTTTCTAGGCCTAATAAAACATATGAAGCTAATAAGATTGTTAACGATGCTTTAGATAAATTGCTAATCCTACACGCAGATCACGAGCAGAATTGTTCTACTTCAACTGTTAGAATTGTAGGATCGTCTCATGCAGGATTGTTTGCTTCTTTATCAGCAGGAATTTCTGCTCTTTGGGGACCGTTACACGGAGGAGCAAATCAAGCAGTTATCGAGATGCTCGAAGCAATCAAAGAAGATGGAGGTGATACAGCAAAATATATTGCTAAGGCTAAAGACAAAGAAGATTCTTTCCGACTAATGGGGTTTGGACATAGAGTATACAAAAACTTTGATCCAAGAGCAAAAATTATAAAAGTAGCTGCGGAAGAGGTACTGGCCGATCTAGGAATAGAAGACCCTGTTCTTGATATTGCTAAAGGTCTTGCAAAAGTAGCTTTAGAAGATGAATATTTCGTAAAAAGAAAATTATATCCGAATGTGGATTTCTATTCCGGAATTATATATAGAGCCTTAGGGATACCGACTGAAATGTTCACGGTTATGTTCGCGTTAGGAAGATTACCCGGTTGGATTGCACAATGGAGAGAAATGCGCCTTCGTAAAGAACCAATAGGAAGACCAAGACAAATATATACTGGAGAAACATACAGAGCTTTTAAATCAGTTTCCGAAAGATAATAAGGCTAATAAAAGTAAAAAGGGTGTTGAAATATTTCAACACCCTTTTTTTATGAAATCATCAGTACATTGTTTTTAAAGAAGCTTACTTTAGGGATTTGATAAAAAGTTGACATTTTTTTTGAATAAAATTAGTATCTACATAGCCCCTCTTCCTATATTTGTTGGATCATAAAATCATATGATAACTATAGTTTTACCTTAAAATTAAACGATTGAAACTAAATATTCAAAATGAAACTTCAAGACTTAGAGCAGTCGTTTTAGGGACGGCCATAAGTAATGGTGCTGTTCCAAAAATTGAAGAAGCTTACGACCCTAAATCTATAGAGCATATTAAAGCGGGGACATATCCCAAAGAGTCTGATATGGTTTCAGAGATGGAAGCTGTAGCCAAGGTTTTTGCAAAATACGATGTAAAAGTATTTAGACCTGAAGTAATACAGGACTATAATCAAATTTTTGCTAGAGATATTGGGTTAGTAATAGATGATGCATTTATAAAATCAAATATACTCCCAGATCGAGAAAAAGAGATTAAGGCAATTCAATATGTAATTGATCAAATTCATCCAGACAAGGTCTATAAAGCCCCATCAGATGATATTCATTTTGAAGGTGGTGATATTATGATCCATAATGATCACGTTTTTATAGGTACTTATAAAGGAGAAGATTATAGTGATTGCATTGTAGCAAGAACAAACATGAAAGGGGTAGAATATATTAAGTCGCTTTTTCCCAACAAAATAGTGAAAGAGTTTGATCTTAATAAATCAATGGACGACCCAAGAGATAATGCTTTACATTTAGATTGTTGTTTTCAACCTGTTGGTAAGAATAAAGCTATAATTCATAAAGAAGGATTCAGAAATGTAAACGATTATAAATATTTAGTTGACTTTTTTGGAAATGAAAATTTATTTCATATCAATAAAGATGAAATGTATTATATGAACTCTAATATATTTTCTATATCAGAAGATATAGTGATTTCGGAGAAAGGTTTTACTAGATTAAATACGTGGCTACGTAGCTTAAATATAACTGTAGAAGAGGTTCCTTATTCAGAAATAGCAAAACAAGAAGGTCTTTTACGTTGTTCTACTATGCCATTGATAAGAGATTAGATAATGAAACAAATCACAAATACCATAGTAATGATTCGTCCAGTTAAATTTAGGATGAATGAGGAAACAGCGGTTAACAACTACTATCAGGATACTACTGATAATAATAGTAAGGAAGACGTCAATATAATAGCACAAAAAGAATTTGATAGTTTTGTCGAAAAACTAAAATCAGTAGGTGTGAATGTTATTGTAATAGATGATAAGCCAGAAAATGATACACCAGATTCTATTTTCCCAAATAACTGGGTTTCTTTTCACGAAAATGGAGATGTAGGTTTATATCCTATGTTTGCTGTTAATAGAAGAAGGGAACGTCGTCCGGAAGTATTAGATATGATTGAAGACGCTGGATTTGAAATAAAAAATGTAATAGACTATACCACAGCGGAGGAAGATGATGTTTTTCTTGAAGGTACAGGAAGTTTAGTTTTAGATAGATTTCATAGAAAAGCGTACTGCGCACTTTCGCCACGAGCAGATGAACAATTGCTTATTGAGTTCTGTGAAGATTTTGAATATACTCCAGTAATTTTCACAGCATATCAAACGGTGAAAGGTGAGCGATTGGCAATTTATCATACTAATGTTATGATGGGAGTCGGTGAGACTTTTGCTGTAGTGTGTTTAGATTGTGTAGATGATAAAAAAGAACGAAAAAGCTTAGTAAATCACCTAAAGAATGACGGTAAAGAAATAATTGCTATAACTGAAGCTCAGGTAAATAACTTCGCTGGGAATATGTTACAAGTAGTTGGTGCTGATGAAAAACAATATTTAGTAATGTCTTCTGCAGCATATAATAGTTTGTCAAAAGATCAAGTCTCTAAAATAGAGAAGCATTGTGATATTCTGCATAGCAATCTTGAAACAATTGAAAGATTAGGCGGTGGGAGTGCCCGTTGTATGATGGCGGAAGTTTTTCTCCCTAAAAGATAATTATGATCAGAAAAATAGTTGAAAGATATTGTTAAAATACGAAGTGATATCTTTTAACTATTTTTGATAGAATAAATGAATAAATGCTTTCGAAGAAAACAAAATACGGATTAAAGGCACTAACCTATATAGCAAGAAAAAGGTGTGAACATCCTGTTTTAATATCTGAGATTGCTAAAAGTGAAAATATCTCTCAAAAATTTTTAGAAAGTATATTACTCACCCTTCGTAAGAATGGTTTTTTAGGTTCTAAAAAAGGAAAAGGAGGAGGGTATTACCTGATTAAAGAACCTAAAGAAATTTCAATGGCTTCGGTAATAAGGGTTTTAGAAGGACCAATAGCAATGTTACCTTGTGTAAGTTTGAACTTTTATGAAAAATGTGATGATTGTCCTGATGAAGATGCTTGTACAGTGCATAAGCTTATGATTGAGGTAAGAGATAATACCTTAAAAGTTTTAGAAAATAAAACACTAGGAGATTTTATGAATTAATTTCTTAGTCTTCTTGGACTCGAATGAATTTATAAGGCCCTTGAATTTTGCCCCATATTTGTTTTCCTTGTGTATCATAACCTCGATCCCAAGAAGTGATTTTATTTTTACTGATAACTATGTTACTTGTTGTGTAAGATATTTTATTACTGAAACTACTCGAACAAGTTCCTTTCTTTGTCTTTCCATGGTAAATAGTAGATGTCTTCTTTTTGAAATACACTTCACATCCATCTCTGATTTTGAGGCTATCAATAGTTAAATGATCAAAAATTGAAATGTCTTTCCAGCCATTTGCATATCTTTTTCGATCGGGAATAATATAATTAACACTGCTAATGGTTAAGCTATCTAATTTCTTAAAGTTTATTATTCTTTGGTTATAAATTGAGGTGCTGTTTTTTTCATCATACAATTCTTGATAAAACCAATACCCTGGTCTATCATCCCAGATGGGAATATTGACCAAACATACTGCAGAATAACCAGATTCTTCCTTTGC
The DNA here is from genome assembly GCF_003443675.1 of Aquimarina sp. BL5. Taxonomy (NCBI): domain Bacteria; kingdom Pseudomonadati; phylum Bacteroidota; class Flavobacteriia; order Flavobacteriales; family Flavobacteriaceae; genus Aquimarina; species Aquimarina sp. BL5. The sequence goes on from NZ_CP031963.1 coordinate 4,796,600, forward strand.
TTGTTTATTTGAAGAAAATTTCCCTGATAATATTTCTGTGAGATCATTAATTTGAGAGCCTTGTTCTATCTTATTGCTACAACTAATTGTAGTAATTAATAAGCCTAGAAAAAGTAATGATCTCTGCATGTGATTTTTGTACAAAAATACTAATATTTTAACAAAAAAGCGTTATTTATCGATAAATAACGCTTTTTGTCTATATTATTTTTTATTTAGTGATACGATATTGCGTATCATTCCTCCAAATATAAAGTAATGAAAAGGAACCATCAGATACCAGTATAATCTGCCCCAAATTCCTCTAGGTCTAAATGTAGCGGTTTGATGGAGGATGTTGTTTTCGTCAATGTCAAATTCTAACCAGGCTTCTCCCGGCACCTTCATTTCAGCAAAAAGTAGTAAGCGCTTTTCGTTTTTATCAGCAACCAAAACTCGCCAAAAATCCAAAGCATCTCCAGAGTAAATTTTATCAGGGTTTGTCCTTCCTCTTCTTAATCCAACTCCTCCAAAAAATTTATCAATATGTCCTCTTATTTTCCACATCCAATCTCCATAATACCAACCGGTTTCTCCACCTATTGCCCATATTCTTTCAACCACCAGATTAGGATCACTAATTTTAATCTTCTTCTTGTCTCTAAGGCATCCTTTTTTAGGAACCGTAACATATTTCTGAATATCTTTATCAAAACGGCCGCTAATCATAGAATCCTTCCAACTTGATACAACCTGATTTTGTTCAATTTTGATAAATGCTAATTCCAGCGCTTTGGTATATGTCATTGGCTCAATTCCTAACATTTCTTGTAATCGTTTGTCATTAGCAACTACTGGTATGCTCATACTATCGACCAGATTTAATGCAAGTTTATAAGAAGTAGAGGTTACAAAATACAACCAATAAGAAGAAAGTTTAGGAGTCATAACAGGTAACGTAAAAATAAATAGTTTGACTCCCCTTACTTTTGCATAAAGCAATAACATTTGTTTATAGGTAATTACATTAGGCCCACTGATATCAAATGATTGGTTGTAGCATTCCGAGTTGCCTAACACTCCTGTCATAAAACTTAGAACGTCTCTAACGGCAATAGGATGCGTTTTGGTGTTGACCCATTTTGGGGTTATCATAACAGGTAATTTTTCGCATAGATCTCTTATGATTTCAAAAGAAGAACTTCCAGATCCAACGATAATCCCTGATCGTAAAACGGTTAGATTAAAATTTCCTTGATATAAGGTTTCTTCAACATTCTTTCTCGACCAAAGGTGTTTAGATAAATTCTTTTCGTTTACAATGCCGCTTAGATAGATTACCTGTTTAATATTGGTCTGAGCAACATATGTATTGAAGTTTTGAGCAGAAATCTCTTCTTTTTTGTCAAAGTCAGAAGTTGATGAACTCATAGAATGAATTAGATAATAGGCTGCATCAATGTCCTTTGGTAGAATTTTAATGTCCGGATCTTCTAAAAAATCGATCTCTACAACAGAAATTTTTTTCACAGTCTCTTGATCGATTGACAGTCTGTCTTTATCTCTAACAGTACAGATGACTTCGTGACCAGAATCTAATAATAGAGGTAGCAATCTCATACCAATATAGCCATTGGCACCAGTAAGTAATATCCGCATCTTTTTAGGTAAAAGATACGAAGAAATAAATTGGTTTTACTAACTGGGAGGAGAAGGATTTTATATATGGTAGTGATTAAAGATTTAGTAATTTTTTATAATAAATCTTCCATGTTTGTGAACCTATTATTTGCTTCGTAGCTTACTATTTTTTTTATGTCTATGGATTAAGATATCAGTACTTTTTGCATAAAATTTAATAAAATATTTATCCTTGCCAACACTATGTTCTTTTGCTTTTTCTTGTAAATGTTCACTTTAGAACTAGGAATAGCTAATACATATGTTTCTAAGCGAACTCTAACACCTACTAAAATACCTTTAGGGCTAAGTTTTATATAGTAACCGTTTAAATTGTTGTAAACTGGCTTTTGTTATAAGATACGAATTGATGCGTATTGAAGTGGCAGAAGATTATATTTCTATTATCTTTGCTGCCTAAATTTTGTATCAAATACAATTTATAAAATGACATTACAGCAAACCATTTCAGGACAGGTAAAAGCAGCAATAAAAGAACTATATAGTGCTAACTTAGAATCTGTAGAATTACAAGGCACTCGTAAGGAGTTCGAAGGCGATATTACAGTAGTAGTTTTTCCTATGTTACGCGTCGTAAAGGGTAATCCCGTTCAGATTGGGGAAGCTGTGGGAACGTATTTGGTGGAACGGGTAGAAGAGATTACATCATTTAATGTGGTAAAAGGATTTCTAAACCTTGTAATTGCTGATCAATATTATCTTAACTTTTTTACAGAAATAAAAGATATCGAACATTATGGTTTTGTAACTCCAAAAGATGGAGATAAAGCTGTTATGGTAGAATACTCTTCTCCTAATACAAATAAACCATTACATCTAGGCCATATAAGAAATAATTTATTAGGTTATGCGGTATCAGAAATCATTAAAGCTAGTGGTAAAAAAGTATATAAAACCCAGATTATTAATGATAGAGGAATTCATATTTGTAAAAGTATGGTGGCCTGGCAAAAATTTGGTGATGGCGCAACTCCAGAGTCTAGTGGATTAAAAGGAGATAAACTAGTAGGGAATTATTATGTAAAGTTTGATAAGGAATATAAAAGTGAAATATCAAAGTTGATTGCTTCTGGTAAAACAGAGGATGAAGCAAAAAAAGAAGCTCCTATTTTAATAGAAGCTCAAGAAATGCTTAGAAAATGGGAGGCTGGTGATGAAGATGTTGTGGAACTTTGGAAAACCATGAACAATTGGGTATATGCTGGTTTTGATCAGACTTATAAAGCATTAGGTGTTGATTTTGATAGTTATTATTATGAAAGTAACACCTATCTTTTAGGAAAGGATAATATAGAAGAAGGTCTTACTAGTGGCGTATTCTTTAAGAAAGAAGATGGATCAGTTTGGTGTGATCTTACGGATGAAGGGCTGGATGAAAAATTGGTATTACGTAGTGATGGTACAGCAGTATATATGACCCAAGACATTGGTACAGCCATACAGCGTGTTAAAGATAATCCAGATATCGGAGGAATGATTTATACCGTTGGTAACGAACAAGATTATCATTTTAAAGTGCTGTTTCTGATTCTTAAAAAACTTGGATATGATTGGTCCAAGAATTTACACCATCTTAGTTACGGAATGGTTGATCTACCAAGTGGGAAAATGAAGAGTAGAGAAGGTACTGTAGTAGATGCAGATGATCTTATCATAGAAATGGCAGAAACTGCAGGAGAGATTTCTAAAGAATTAGGAAAATTAGAAGGGTATTCTGAAGAAGAAAAAAATGATGTCTACAAAACTATAGGTTTAGGGGCGTTAAAATATTTTCTTCTTAAAGTAGATCCTAAAAAAAGAATACTTTTTGATCCTTCCGAGTCGGTAGACTTTCAAGGAAATACTGGACCTTTTATCCAATATACATATGCAAGAATTCAAGCTATAATACGTAAAGCAGATTTTGATTTGAATGATTCTTCGAAAAATATATCATTGGATGGAAAAGAGAAAGAATTAATAAAATTATTAGAAATATATCCTGAAATTATTCAGAATGCAGCAAAGGATTTAAGTCCAGCAATTATAGCTAATTACACCTATGATCTAGTAAAGGGATATAATTCATTTTTTCAGAATGTATCTATATTTGGGGCAGATTCTAAAGCAGAAAAGATTTTTAGAGTTCAGCTTTCGGGAGTAGTTGGTGCTACTATTAAATCAGCATTTGGACTATTAGGAATTCAGGTTCCAGAGCGTATGTAATAATCTATGAGACTTGTGTTTTAGGAAGTGCAATGCAAAAAGTGCTTCCTTCTCCTTGACTGCTTTCAACGTCTAGGGTTCCTCGATTGAGGGTAATTAACTCTGTGCAGATTTTTAATCCTAACCCAGTACCTGTTTCATTGTTCGTGCCTTTAGTAGTTAGGTTTTCATCAGAAAAAAGTTTGACTATATTTTCTTTAGAAATCCCTATTCCTGTATCTTCAATATAAATTTTGGTACTATCTTCTTCTTCCTTTTTATAAATGGTGATTGTATCGCCCGAGTTGCAAAATTTTATAGCATTAGCAATTAGGTTTTGAGTTACAATCGTGGACATATCCTTATCTGCATAGACTATCGTAGTTTCTTTCATATTATTAATAAGTCTAATTCCTTTCTTAGAAGCTTTGGATGCAAAAAACACAAATTTACCTTTTATTATTTCAGAGAAATCAAAAGTTTTGGGATTGGCCTTAAGCTCATTCATTTGAGACTTAGACCAGTTTAAAAGATTAGTTAGCAGTAAAGATGTCTGATGAGCACTATTAGACAATAGTGGAATTATTTCCTTAAATTCATTTTCGGAAATCACATCATCTCTTAATAAATTAAGAGTATTATCAAGTCCGTGAATTTCATTTTTTAAATCGTGGGAGACTATAGAAAACAGTTTGTTTTTTACCTGATTAGATTCGTTAAGTTCCTTAATATATTTTGCCCTTTGTAATCTACTTTTTACGATACCAATGATAAAAATAAATGCCACAGCAAAAGCAGCAATTGCAACGTATGTGTAAATTTTTTGTTTAAATAGTTCTTCCTTAACTCCTTGTTCTGCTATTTTTTGTTTATCCAAAACAGCTTGTTGTCTTTTTTCGTTTTCAAGCCTTTTTTTAACTAGGTCTATTTTCTGGCTGGTTTCTTTAAGTGTATGTTCATTAAATAGATTTTTGTATTCTTTTTGCCACTTGTAGGCACTTACATAATTACCTCTAGCAGAATCTAATACAGAAGATAGATCATAACTATGAAGTAATAAAGGGGTAGAGTTAAGATTTTCAGCTTCTTTCCTAGCTGCTGATATATATGTGTCTGCTTCTTGATATTTGTTCGTTTTGATAGCAATTTCGCCTAGTGATAGTTTTGTTCGGGTAAGCCGTTCTTTATAAGTTATTTTTCCACCGAGAAAAAGTGCAGACTCGTAATACTTTTTGGACTGATGATATTCTTTCTTAATAAAAGAGATTTTTCCCAATGCGCTATATGTCTCAGAGATACCTTTACTATCATTTTCTTCTTTGTTTATTCTTAAAGATTGATTAAGTAATACTAATGCACTATCTAGCTTCTTTTCTTTTGTATAAACTATAGCTAAATTATTTAGTGTGGAACCGATAGTTTTTGAATTCGTTTTCTTTTTAAGTTGTAATGATTGGTAGTAATATTTTTTAGCTGCTTCAAATTCATTAAGGTCTCCATATACATTGCCAATATTATTGATAGTTGTCGATAGACTAACGCTGTCTTTTAGTTTTTCATAGTATATGTTTGCTTCTAAGAGATGGGTAATACTCTTTTCTGGATTCCCTAATCGCTGTTCTATAACAGCTTTGTTGTTTTGAATCATTGCAAGTCCTCTGGTGTAATTGATTCTTCCATAATATAAAGCCGCCTGATCAAAACATTTCAATGATTCATAGAGTTCATCAGTTTGGTTATATATAGATGCTTTTTCATTGTGTAATTGACCAACTCCTTTGTCATATTTTATGTTTTTAGAAATTCTTATAAAAGAGTCGCAATATTTTAAACCTTCTTCAAATTGTTCATTTAAGCCCAATTCATAAATTAGGTCAGCTGCTAAGTTAATATGTAATGAATCCGATACAGAATTAGTAACTAGAATAAGACTGTCTAATTGTTTTTGTTGACAAAGAGAAATATTACTAAAAAAGAGTAATATCAATGTCAGATAATTATAGCGATGTTTCATGTATATTATTTAGGGCAGGTATAAATTACAATATTTTCATCTAATTTTATGTTTTTTTTAACAAAAATTTTTATTTCTAAGTGTTTTTTGTTTATTTTAGGAAAAAGTTGTTTTACCCCATAATAAAAGAAGTTTTCTTCTACTATACGAAATGAATTATCAAATTTCTAGAGCTACTGATAGTGATCTACCTTTAATGCAGCGTCTGTTTTATCAGACAGTTACTATTTATGGTTCCAAAATTTTTACTAAAGAAGAAGTAAAAATATTTTCTAGATTAGCTTTAGATAAAAAACATTGGATTCAAAAGTTTACTGAAGATTTTGTGTACAATGCAAAACTAAATGGAGAGGTGGTTGGTTCATTTTCTCTTAGTAAAGATGGAGTAATAGAATATATTTTTGTCCATCAGAATTATCAAGGTAGAGGCATTGCAAAAGAGTTATATAAAACTTTAGAGAACGTCGCGGAAGATGCTAACATAGAAGTCTTAACAACTCGAATTAATATTAGCACAAGAGATTTTTTTAAGAAAAATGGTTTTGAAATAATCAAAAGTATAGAGAAAGTAGCTGGAGGAGAAGATATAGTTACTTACAATGGAGTAAAGAATCTTTAGAAATTTAGACGGAAAACCGCATTTGGGGTAATACTAAGACCTAATTCTTTTACTTCTTCGACTTCTTCCATATCATTTTGATCTCTTATAGTGTAATATGTGTTAAAAGGGTTTTCCTGATCAGTAATATTCCAAATAGAAATTCCCGCAAGGCCATTTATTTTTTCTGTAATTTTAAAAGTGTAGGTAGAGGAAATATCTAATCTAATATAACTATCCAACCGTTCGCTATTGGGATTTAAGTAATCTATAGTCTCATTTTCGATCATATTATTAGGGTTAGGTAAAGTAGTCGGTTTTCCACTATGCCAGTTAATACCACCAGAGATTTTTAGATTGTTCTTATTATATGCAACAGCAAAGTTTATATTATGACGTATATCAATATTATTAGGAAAATTAGAAGGGCTTAAATTATTAAATGTGTATTCATTGTCCGCATAGGAGTAACTAAGCCAAGAACTAAAGTTTTTAAATCTTTTGTTGACTAAAAAATCAATTCCTAAGACAGAATAACTACCATGATCATTTTCAAATTCAAATTGATTTTGAAAACCTTGACTTCGCGTAATAATACCTTCAACATTTTTATAATAAACATCTGTTGTAACTAGCCAATTATTATGGTTGTAACTTAGACCAATAGATGCTTGTTTACTTTTTAGGATAGGGATATCTTCATTATTTGATAATACCCACCTTCGACTTTCTATCCCTAAAAAATCATTTTGAAGATCAATAATCTGAGAACTTGATTGGCTTTTTATTTCACCGAGAAGTTCTAATGTAAAATGATTCGTAAATCGTTTATAAAGATTTATACGGGGCTCAAAAATATAGGTGTCAAATTTCTCTAAATAATTAAGACGAGCTCCCAAATTGGCATATATAGAGTTACTGTCAGATTTGTATTCTATCTCAGAGAATATACCATGCGTTCGAACGACTTCTTTTGTAAGATCTCTAAACGTTGGATTATTTAAATCCCGTAGATATGATACTCCTGTTTCGTTAAATTGATATCCACTTTTTAAATTAATATTTGAATTAGTCTTAAGTAATGTATTCAGTTTTACACCATTTTCCAAAACATCATTTTCTTGTAAAAGCCTTTGATTGTTTGGTATATCCGAATTAACCGTTTTTAGTGTATAGTTTGTTCCATAGAGGAGTAGTTCACTCAGAAAAACTTCGCTCCAATTACGTTGGTACAGAATACCGCCTACAATATTTTTTTGTTTAGCACTGCTTTCTCTAGAAATATCAATCTGACTATCCATATTATTTTCCTGAAAAACAAGATTATTACGCGTTACCAAGGCGTTCACTTTAATAAGATCTTTGGATGATAGTTGATACAACCATCTCATACTTGCGTCATAAAAAGAAAATCGTTCATCAGAATTATTACTAATAATTACTTCAGAATTCTGAAAAGCTCTATCAAAAAATCTATTATAGGTAGGGGTTTTCAAGATGTCATTGATCGAGTGTCTTACGGCTAATTGAATGGAAGATTTTTTGTTGATAGGAGTGTCAATATAGCTATCCACACTTATTAAGTTTAAACCAATACTAGCATCTAATTCATCATTAATGTTGTTGGTAGTATTCATAGCGATCACACTCGAAACTCCATCTCCATACCTTGCACTAGAACCATTCTTGAATACTTGAACGTTTTTGGTTAGATATGGATTAAATGCAGAAATAAGTCCAAAAAAGTGACTGGATTGGTACATCTTTATCCCGTCCCATAGTATAAGATTTTGGTCATTAGTTCCACCACGAACATTAATATCAGAAACAGTCTCATTTGCACTCAGAATACCGGGAAGGGCTTGGATAGTCTGTAATAAATCAGGTTCGGTAAGGCCTGGTAGAATGCCAAACTTATTATAATCTATACGAACAGAACCATCTAGTTGCTTATCTATCCCCTTAATTAAATAATTATTAAGTATAATCTCATTTATATATTCGACTTTTTGCGTTAGAGTAATGTTTTTACAAGGTTCCTTAATAAAGTCTAGTGAAGAAAGTATTAGTGGTACATATCCTAGATAACTAATTTTGATTTTCTCATTAGGTGATTCAATTTTAAGTATGAATTTACCTTCAGGATCACTAATTGTAGCATGCTCCGAACTCTGGATAGTCGCATCACTTATAATAAGATTATCAGTGCCTTTTAGAATTCCACAAATTTCTACAGGTTTAAAACTTAATGCGACAGTATTATTTTTTAAAATAGTATAGTTAAAAGGTGTGTTGGTCTCAAGATGCCTTATGGTTTCTTCAAAATTTATTGAATCCAAAGGTTTGGGAATATGAATTCCTTCTAGTTCTTGATTAATATATGAAAAATCGTATCCAAATTTTTTCTGGATAGTCTTTAAAATAGATATAAGAGAATATGTGTCTTTTTCGGTTTGGGATGTAGCCGTAAAAAGAACAAAAAATATTAGGAGACTGGAAACGAGGATTTTGGGTTTAATCACTCTTTGTATAAAGTTACGGTTTTGTTATTAATCACATATTTTAAACGCATCGGAATCGTAATTGCCTTTAGTGCGTTTTGAATATCTGAATGTACAAAATTACCCGTAAAAAGTATAGAATGATCAATATTTTTTGTTTTTATTGTTACTCCATACTGCCATTCTAGTTCTTTCAACACTCTTATGAATGGAGTTTCCTGAAAATAACTTTTATTAGAAGAGTACCAAATAGGTTCTTTATCCGTAATTTTCTTTTCTTTTATCTGTGCTGCAACTAATTCTAAAGCGTCTCCTGCTTTTAAATATTTTGTTTGATCAGCAATAGTAACACTTACTACTCCTTCATAACAAGTTACCTCGAAAATATCATCTCTTTGCTTAATGTTGAATTGAGTTCCAATAACACTTACAACTCCGGATGGTGTATAAACGTCAAACTTCTTACCTTTTGCTACGTTAAAATATGCTTCTCCTTTTAAAGATAGTTTGCGCTCATCATCCCAATTTTCTTTATCATAAGATATGGAAGAAAGCGCATTAAGATTTATAATAGACTTGTCAGGTAACTCGTGAGTAGTTTTTTGGCTTGCGATAGTATCTATTGTTGTATCGTATTCTTTAAAGAAAGAAAAATACAACCCAAGTCCGAGAACGAAAACCGCAGCAATTCGCAAAAACGTTTTTCGATAAGAGTTTTTAGGTGTAATTCTTTTTCGCTCTGATAATTTCTGTTTAAGTATTTCCTGATTACCTGTAATATCGTAATCCGGAGCACTGAATTTTTTCGCAGTTTCAGATATTTTCAAATAAGAATCATAGGCGTCCAATTTCTCAAACGCCTGTGATTCATGCTTAGTGAGTTGTTCGTTGTTCAACCACTTTTTAATAAGATCCTTCTTTTTCATAACAAGATTCTTAATATTATAACAATCGAAAGGCATTAATTCCTACCCCTTACGTTATGTTTTTTTAAATTCCCTCAATATCTTTTCTTAATTTCTCCAAAGCACCATAAATTCTTTTTTCTACAGCTTTTCTCGAAATCCCCAGTAACTCAGCAATTTCTTTATGTTTTTTTCCTTCAACTCTATTCATAAGAAAAGCCACTCGCTGAGCTTCCGTTAATTTTGTAAGTGCTGTTTGATATTTTTGAAGGTATTCTTTTTCTTCTAATACAAAATGTGGGCTTTCGTTGGTTGAGCCCTTTGTTTCTATTTGCTGGTACTTTAATTTTACTTTATCGTGTTTTATTTGGTTTAACGAAAGATTATTGGCAACTGTGAACAAAAAACTTTTTGCTTTTTCCAAAGAAACTTTATTACAATTATCCCAAAGTTTAATAAATGCTTCCTGAACTTGATCTTTTGGATTGATATGTTCACCGTATTTATAATAGATAAAGTCGTGAAGATTTTTTGAATGTTTTACGAAAAGTTCTGAAAACAATCTTTCTTCACAAACATTTTCGAATAGGTCTTTAGGCATTTTTAGTTTTCTTCAAAATTAAAAAAAAACTTAAGCTAGTGGGAATTTGAGCACTTAAATTGTTATTATAGTAAATTGTATAAAGAATAGGGATATGAAAAAGTTAAGGTATTGTATTGTAGGTGTGTTTATTAGTTGTGCTTTTTTTATGATTTCTTGCCAAGAAGAAGAGCGAGAGCTTATTGATCCGACGCTTGATAATACAATTCCGAAAGATTCACAATTAGCAAGATTAATGAGGAATATTGTTACTCATGACGGATCTTACGACGATTTGGTAGATGGAGGTAATTGCTATAGTATTAATTTACCGTATTCCATAATAAGAAATATGACAGAGGAAATTGTAATCGATCAAATAGGAGATTATAATCGATTAAATCAATCTGATGATATTAAAATTCAATTTCCTATTACTGTAACTAGGGATAATCACGTAGAAGAAATTATTGAAAATGATATAGAGTTGCAATTGTTAGCCAATAGCTGCGAACTGCAGGATGATGATATTGAATGCGTGGATTTCGTGTATCCTTTTCGATTTGCAACTTTTAATTCTAATAATAATGTAATTAATACTTTAGAGGTTTTGCATGACGCTCAAGTGTTTGGGTTTATGGAGAATCTTGATGAAAATACTTTGGTGGCAATAAATTACCCTATTAGATTACTACTTAGTAATGGAGAGTATCTGGATGCAACACATAACGATGAGCTACTGTCTAGAATTCTTGCCTTTGAGACATCCTGTGAAGAAAATGATGGATAAATTTTGTTTAATTTTTTTAACTAAAACATTAAACAAAAAGTTAAAAAAGTATTAAAATCAATTTTTGAGGTAGCACTTTTCTTTTATCAGTTGTTTAATCATCGAACAATTAATCATAAAAATTAAAACCAATAACATGAAAAATTTTTTCAAAAAAGCTTTTTTAGTATTATGTATAATTTCAATCGCTTCTTGTAGTGATGATGATGATACTACATTTATTCCAGATTCGATGACTATAGCCGATTTCGTTGCAGATAATGCAGATTATAGCTCATTGTTAGCAGCATTACAACGAACGGGGCTGGATGTTGCTTTAAACGGAACAGGTACATTTACTGTATTTGCGCCAAATAATGCTGCATTCACCGAATTCTTAGATGGAGCATCCCTAGATGATGTGCCTGTTGCAACTCTAGAACAAATTTTACGAAATCATGTACTAGGTACTACTGAAACTTCTACAGATTTAACAACTGGTTATGTGAAAAATATAGCTACTGAGGCTAATTCTGGAGCAAACATCAGTATGTATATTAATACTACCAATGGTGTAGTTATTAATGGAGAGTCTACAGTTACTGCACCGGATATAATGAGAGATAACGGTGTAATACATGCAGTTGATAAAGTGATTCCATTACCAACAATGCTTACATTCGTTGGGATAGATAGTAATTTTTCTACACTAGCAACGGTGGCTACTACAACTGCAGGATTTAGTACAGATTTTGCTGCTGTTTTAAGTGGAGAAGATAGTAATTTAACTTTATTAGCTCCAGACAATGATGCTTTCACGGATTTGGGTGATATTTCAGGAGCTTCGGCTGCTGCTTTAGAACAGATATTATTAAACCACGTAATCGCAGGAACAAATGTTTCTACAGCACTAACTACAACATACGCTAATACATTAGCTACTTATGGTGATACTGCGGATAACCTAAGTATTTATATCAATACAGATAATGGTGTTTCGTTCAATGGTATTTCTGACGTTAGTGAAGCAGACATTGTAGCATCTAATGGAGTAATTCATAAGGTAGATGCAGTAATTGAATTGCCTACCGTAGTAACTTTTGCAACAGCTGATGCTAATTTTTCTACCTTAGTATCCGCATTAACAGATTTAACTCCAATGACAGATTTTGCTGCCATTTTGTCTAGAACTGAAGCGGGCAATTTGGATGGTTTGGATCCTGCTTTCACAGTTTTTGCTCCAACGAATGCGGCATTTGATGCACTTGCATCAATTCCTGACGAAAGTGGTTTAACACCAATATTACTTCACCATGTAATTGGAGCGGCTAATGTACGTTCTAGTGATTTAAGTGATGGTTTGGTTACACCAGGTACACTAGAAGGAGATGCTCTTACGGTTAGTATTCCAGGAACTAATGGTGCTATAGCTAATTTAACCGATGGAGCAGGAAATGACGATGTAGAAGTTGTTGCTGTTGATGTGCAAGCGAGTAATGGAATTATTCACGTGATCAATAAAGTAATGATTCCAAATCCATTAAACTAATATAATTTTCTTCAAAATATAATTCCCCCGAAAGGGCATTTAGAAATTGGAACCTCCAATTTTTTCAAAACTAAATGCCCTTTTTTTTCACACTCATTTTAAGTATTAACTAATTTAAATTAAAACTAATGAAAACGCTAATCCAAAGATTAACGGTACCGTTCTTGTGCCTTTTTGTAACGTCTCTTTTGGTCTCTTGCCAAACGGATAATAACGAGTTAGACCAATCAAACCCTGATCAGATCCAATTTGAAGAGTCAAAGATTATAAGCTTTGACGAAATTGAAGAAATGACCCAAAACATTATTGATGGAGAGCTTTCAGAACCTGAAAATGATGGAAAATCTTTTTCAGATTCTAAAAATTCTAGATTCGATATTAGCAGAGAAAGAAGAGTATATGATTTTTCAGCTACAGTAAATAGTGGAGCGGGAGCTGGAACCGAGATTGAAGGTGAGCTTAGATTACATTTCACTTTGTATCATGCAAGTTTTACAATTGTAAGAGGAAATTTGTTATTGCCTGATGGAACTAGAGCAAGAGCAAGAGGAGCTATTGTAAGTGATGGAATTGTTTATTTAATAATCAATCCACCCGGTAGAGGTTTTATTTTCGGAATTGGAAGAGTGAATGCAGAAGGTAATCTACAAGGAGGATTTAGAATTTTTGGTAACGGTATAGGACGAGGAGAGTGGAGTGCAGAATTGATAGAAATCACTTTTCCGGATAAGACTATAGTTGATTTAATTGTTGAGGATGGTAGATTTACATCTTTAGTAGGAGCTTTACAAGCTACAGATTTAGTAGCGGCATTATCGGGCGAAGGTCCTTTTACAGTTTTTGCACCAACAGATGAAGCTTTCGCAGCCTTAGATGAAGTTCCAGAATTAGAAGTGTTGAAGCAGGTTCTTTTATATCATGTTGCCAGTGGAAGATTTAATACACCTGAGTTGTTAGTAGAAGAGATGATAACAACACTACAAGGAGAAGATGTAAAAGTTAGTCTAAACGAGAATAATGAAATAGTTATCAATGATACAGTAAAACTTCTTTCTGCTAATATTGGCGGATCTAATGGAGTAATCCAAATTATTGACGCAGTATTAATACCACCATCTTTTCAACCATTACCTTCTATAGTAGAAATTGCAGTAGCAACACCAGAGCTTTCTACTTTGGTAGGTGCGTTACAAGCAGCTAATTTAGTTGATACGCTAAATGGCGAAGGTCCTTTTACAGTATTTGCTCCTACAAACGATGCGTTCGATGCATTGGATGCTATTCCACAAGGAGATGCATTAACAGAGGTGCTTTTATATCATGTTGCTGCAGGTAAGTTCACAGCAGAAGATTTACTTTCCGGTCAGACAGTTACGACTGTTCAAGGTGATGAGGTTACTATCCAGATGATTGACGGAGACGTTTTCTTAAATGGAAATATAAAGGTTAGTATCGCTGATATTGAAGCTTCTAATGGTATTGTGCACGTTATTGATGGAGTATTACTTACTCCAGCTGATTTGCAATCAATTGTAGAGATTGCAGTGGCGACGCCAGAGCTTTCTATATTAGTTGGAGCGTTACAAGCTGCTAATTTAGTAGATACATTAAACGGTGAAGGTCCTTTTACCGTATTTGCTCCAACTAACGATGCATTTGACGCTTTGGAAGCGATTCCCGAAGGAGATGCATTGACAGAGGTGCTTTTGTATCATGTTGCGGCAGGCAAATTTACTGCAGCTGATTTGATTGATGGTCAGACTGTAACCACGGTTCAAGGAGATGAAGTTTCCATAGAGATGATCGATGGGGAAGTGTTTTTGAATGGAAATATAAAAGTTAGTATTGCTGATATTGAGGCGTCTAATGGTATCGTGCACGTAATTGAAGGAGTATTACTTCCTCCAGCTGATCTGCAGTCTATTGTAGAGATAGCAGTTGCAACACCAGAACTCTCTACGTTGGTTGGAGCATTACAAGTAGCGGATTTGGTAGATACCTTAAATGGCGAAGGTCCTTTTACAGTATTTGCACCTACTAATGATGCATTTGATGCTTTGGATGCGATTCCTCAAGGAGAAGCATTAACAGAAGTGCTTTTGTATCATGTTGCAGCAGGTAAATTTACTGCAGCTGATTTGCTTGCAGGTCAGACTGTTGCTACGGTTCAAGGAGATGAAGTTACTATTGAAATGATCAATGGAGAAGTATTTTTAAACGAAATTATAAGAGTCGATATAGCCGATATTGAGGCGTCTAATGGTGTCGTACATGTAATTAACGGAGTATTAATTCCTCCATCTTTATAAAGTAAAGGACGTAAATTTGAATTAGCCAAAATTATTATGTCCAGAAAGCTATTAGAAAGAGAATTCATATTCTTTCTAATAGCTTTTTTATTTTAAGCTAATTTCTCTTAGGATATTTAGAATTCTGTCTTAACCATTCTTTATTAATACACTTCAAATCATTAAATTTGCACCTGTCTGCTAAAAAAGCAGAAGTAGAAAAACCTGAAGAAAGCATATGTTTGATAATTTAAGTGATAAGTTAGATAAGGCGTTACATATTCTAAAAGGCCACGGTCAAATTACAGAAGTAAATGTTGCTGAGACACTTAAGGAAGTTCGTAGAGCGTTAGTTGATGCGGACGTAAATTATAAAATCGCAAAAGATTTTACAGCTACTGTAAAGCAAAAGGCATTAGGTCAGAACGTACTTAAAAGTCTTAAGCCTGGACAATTAATGGTGAAACTTGTAAAAGATGAGTTGACCGAATTGATGGGTGGAGAAGTTGCAGGAGTTAATTTATCAGGAAACCCATCTGTAGTTTTGATGTCAGGATTACAAGGTTCTGGTAAGACTACATTTTCTGGAAAACTAGCTAACTTTCTGAAAACTAAAAAAACTAAAAAACCTCTTTTAGTAGCCTGTGATGTGTATAGACCGGCAGCGATAGATCAATTACACGTAGTAGGAGAGCAAATAGGCGTTGAGGTATTTAGTGATAGAGGTAATAATGATCCTGTAGCAATAGCTAAAGCCGGTCTTGCTCACGCTAAAGCTAATGGATTTAATGTGGTGATTATTGATACAGCAGGTCGTTTGGCTGTTGATGAAGTAATGATGACCGAGATAGCGAATATTCATAAAGCGGTTACCCCAGATGAAACATTATTTGTTGTAGATTCTATGACAGGTCAGGATGCAGTGAATACGGCAAAAGCATTTAATGATGTTTTAAATTTTGATGGAGTAATACTTACCAAGCTTGATGGTGATACTAGAGGTGGTGCAGCTATCTCTATTAAATCTGTTGTTAATAAACCGATTAAGTTTATTGGTACTGGAGAGAAGATGGAAGCTATTGATGTGTTCTATCCTTCTCGTATGGCTGATCGTATTTTGGGAATGGGAGATGTAGTTTCCCTTGTAGAAAGAGCTCAAGAACAATTTGATGAGGAGGAAGCGAGAAAATTACAGAAAAAGATTGCTAAAAATCAATTTGGTTTTGATGACTTTTTGAAGCAAATTCAGCAGGTTAAGAAAATGGGTAACATGAAAGACCTTGTCGGCATGATTCCTGGAGCTGGTAAAATGATGAAGAATGTAGATATAGATGATGATGCTTTTAAGCACATAGAAGCAATTATTCATTCTATGACGCCAGATGAACGAACAAAACCTCAAATTATAAATGCAAGCAGAAAAAAGCGCATAGGCAAAGGTTCTGGTACTTCTGTACAGCAAGTCAATCAATTACTTAAGCAGTTTGATCAAATGAGTAAAATGATGAAGATGATGCAAGGTGGGGGCGGAAAGCGTATGATGCAGATGATGGGTAAAATGAAATAATTTGTATAAACAATATATAATTTAAAAATAGAGTAGGGGTTTAATATGGAAGTTTTAGACGGAAAAAAAGTAAGTAATGATATAAAAAATGAAATCGCTGTAGAGGTTCAGAAAATGAAAGATCGAGGCGAAAAAGTTCCGCATCTTGCAGCTGTATTAGTAGGAAATGATGGGGCAAGTCTAACTTACGTTGGAAGTAAAGTGAAGGCCTGTGAAAGAATAGGTTTTGAGTCTACTTTGGTTAAAATGCCTAGTACTACAAGTGAGATTGAACTGTTAGCTAAAATCAAAGAATTGAATGAAAATTCGGATATTGATGGTTTTATTGTTCAACTTCCTTTACCACCACAAATTGATACACAGAAAGTATTGTTGGCAGTAGATCCTGATAAGGATGTAGATGGTTTTCATCCAATGAATTTTGGTAAAATGGCATTAGATATGTCAACTTTTATTCCTGCTACTCCATTTGGTATTTTGGAACTATTGGAGCGTTATAATGTTGATACCAAAGGGAAGCATACAGTGGTGATAGGAAGAAGTCATATTGTAGGACGACCTATGAGTATACTAATGGGAAGAAAAGGATGGCCTGGTAATTCTACGGTAACATTAACCCATAGTCATACTAAAAATATAACTCAGATTATTTCTCAAGCGGATATTGTTATTTCTGCCTTAGGAGTTCCTAACTTCTTGAAGGCTGAAATGGTTAAAGATGATGCTGTTATTATCGATGTTGGTATAACGAGAGTTGCAGATGATACTAGAGAGAGAGGGTATCGGATTGTAGGTGATGTGGATTATGAAAATGTTAGTAAAAAAGCTTCTTTTATTACACCGGTTCCCGGAGGAGTTGGTCCAATGACTATAGCAATGCTTCTTAAAAATACATTATTAGCTAGGGAAAGACACCGTAATAATGGATAGGTATAGTTATAGTTAAAGTAGTAGTGTTTAAATTAAGAGTAAAACTCGCTATATTTAATTAGAAATCAATAAAATTTTAATAAAGGCCTTAGTAGTTTAATTATAAACACTAAGGCCTTTATTATGGTGGATTAAGGTTGAAAAGATCAACCTAATACAATTACTTTAGATTGAATTTGTAATTGTATATCTTATTATGAATTGAATTGTCTTTTGTTGTTTTAAATATAATGTCTAGTCCTAAATAATCGATACAGATTATTAAAGGATTAAATTTATAATTTAAAGCTTAAGGATGCTAGCATCCTTAAGCTTTTTTGTATTGTACTGTTTTCTTTTTAGTACGGATTGATTATGCATTTTGATAGGAGTTAGCATAGCATTTGATAAATGAGGTCTAATTTGGTTATAGATTTCGACTGCATTTTTCACCATTTTTTGTTTCATTTCAAGATTACTACTATGTTTTGCAATATCAAATTCCTGTTTTAATATTCCATTGATGCTTTCTGCGATGGCGTTTTCATATGGGTCATACTTTTCAGTCATACTGGCTTTTATATTATTTAGTTTCAGTAAAACCTGATACTCGTTAGAACAATATTGCAAGCCTCTATCGGAGTGATGTATTAAAGACTTTGCTTGGTATTTTCTGTTTTTTAATGCCATACTTAGAGCTTGCAAAGAACCTTCCATATTTAAAGTATTAGATACATTATACCCCATTATTTTTTTGGAATAAGCATCAGTAATTAAAGCTAAATAGGATGGATTTGCTCTATTTCCTATGTAAGTAATATCACTTACCCATACTTGTTCGGGTCTAACAATCTCTAGATCACTGACTATATTTTTATGTTTTCTAAACCTATGATGTGAGTCTGTGGTAATATGATAGCTTCTTTTGGGTTTTATGAGCATATGATTAGCTTTAAGTATTCTAAAAAGTTTGTCTCTACCAACTTTTAAAACCATTAGTTTTTGCTCAAGTAGATGATATAGTTTTCTAGTGCCTAATTTAGGCATCAGATTTCTAATAGAGCGTACTAGGTCAATAACTTGCTGAGCGATTAATTGTTTATGCTGAATTGATTTAATAGATCTGTAATAAACCTGTCTATTTACCCCGAGTAAATCACAGGTAGAAACTAAGGTTTCTTTGTGTTGTTCTTTGAAGTAATCGATAACTCGGGTTTGTAATTTTTTCTTATCTGAATGTCATATTCCTTCTCTGCCATATCAACAAGCATATCAAAGATAATTACTTTCTTATCTGCACGCTCCGCTAGGTGTTCTGCTCTAGCTTTCTGCTTTTCTAAAAGTTTAACTTTTGCCTCAAGTTCTAAAATTTTTTGTTCAGGAGTTTTTGACATTGTTTTAGGAGCTTGGTTTTCCCAATCAAAGGTACCATATTTTTGTAACCATTTTGTGACTGTAGAATCGCCTTGAATACCATATTTTAACTTTGCTTGAGATTTTGACAACAAACCTAACTCAACTTCTTCGACTAATTGAAGTTTAAAAGAGAGCGAGTAGTCTTTTTGTGTCCGCTTGACAGAACCTGTCGTTACTGATTTTTTCATTTCACTAAGATTTTAGTGTATCGATATTTCAGGACGGGACAATTTAGAAATAAAAAAGGCACCATTTAATGGTGCCTTTTTACTTTACATTTATTATTGGTGATAATAAAATATATTTTTATTTAGATTATTTTCTTAGAATGCATTGAATTTACTTGCATCAATATTATCTTGATCTTCTGCATCATTATTGTATAATGTTCCATTAGGCATTAGATCTAAAGACAAGCTATAAGACGGTACATTGATACCTTCTGAGGTCTTAATTGTATTGTAATCTAAGATATCTTGTCCTTTCTCATATAAAGGATTTTTTGTGAAAGTTCCTTGACGTTTTCCGTTTTTACTAGGGGATTCTTTCCATTCTTTTCCATAAGCAATTACACAATAGTACTCACCCTGAGGAATATTTCTGATAAACTGAGTAGATCCACTATTAATGTAAACAATTCTCACAGTTTCATCATCTTTTTCGGTTTTACCCATTTTTACAAGTTTAACAACAACATCTGTGTTATTACCAACATCTACTTTAAGGTAGTTATCTAACTTGTACTCGAATTTACCTTTGAAGTTGAACGATTTAGGAGTAGCACCTGACTTATAGGTTTTTTTCTCCCAACTAGCGAACTTATTTTCTCTAGTAACTCTAGATGGAGCAGCAGTAGTTCTTGAGGAACTAGCATTACTGCCATTTGAAGCAGTTTTAGACTCTATAGGATTGTACGCTGTATCCGTGTTACCTAATGTTCTTCTGTTTGCTGCTTCTAAAGCTCTTTGCGTATCAGCAAGTTCTGCTAATCGTCTACGTTCAGCGGCACTTTTATTTTGATTTGCAGCAGCAGCGGCAGCGGCAGCGGCAGTAGCCTCAGCTTCAGCCTGTCTCTGCAATCTTTCTGCTTCAGCAATAGCTTTTCTTGCGGCTTCTGCAGCAGCAATTTTTGCAGCTTCTGCTTTTCTTATCGCTTCTTCAGCGGCAAGTTTCGCAGCATTTTTTCTAGCTTCAGCAGCTTTTGCAGCTCTTTCAGCATCTGCAATACTACTATCTTCAGCTAGTAATTTCGTTTGTACAAAACCATTACCGTTTTTGTGTTGGACTGTACTCCAGTCTCCGTATCCAGAACTAATAACATATACCTGCGTTCCCTGAGGAATCTCTGCGATAATGTCAAAGTTTGCACCTGGTCCAGTTCGTAATTCTAGTTTGGAGGTTGCCATTAAATAGCGATCCAACGACCTTATCTGAGCAAAAGTCGAGGATGTCATCACCAATAGTAAAATAAATGTAAAAATTGATTTCATAATCTTTCTGTGTTTACATAATTAAAATTCAAAAAATAAAGCAGATTAGGGTTCTTGTATAAAAGATGTTAATCTTTCTTGCTTTAATGTCTTCTTTTTTTTATCCGTTTTATAAGTTTTTGTTAAAATTATTGTTCAAAAATTTCATTCTCAAAAAATATGCCAAACATTTTTTTTGGCATTTATAAATTATTAACAAATTTCTATATTGTGTTAAAATTTACAATCTTTTAAAGAACTTTTATTAGTTTAAATATTTGTTTTTCAATGACTTACACATGTTTTTCTTTAGTATAAGTTTAAACTTGTTAATTAATTAACTGAGTTGAAAACTCTTAAACTATAAACAAAAGTAAGTTATTAATATGAAAAACACAACTTGTTTCCATTTTTTTTGTATAAAATTCTACTTTTTTTTTAAACAATTTGTGTTTTTCAACGATTATTTTGTGTATTACATCTGATTTATGCTGAATTTACAAGGGTTGAAGTCGGTTAAGGATAATTTACCTGTAAACTCGATTTCCTCAACTTTTTTATGAGAAAATATTCACCATCGAAATTGAGCTTTTTTACAATATTTTAACATTTATTGCTATGCTTGCATGGTATTTTCCTGATTTTTTAGATATAAGGCCTTATGAAGTGGATGTGTATAATTTTGATAGTAAGGTGCTTACGGTATTGTGTGGTTTTATTTTTCGTAAAGTTTGAAAGACTGTTTTAGTGTTAAATTTCCAGTAAAATTTAACAAAATTAATCTTTTGTTTCATCTTCAAAAAAGGAGAATTTACTTCACTTTTTTTTAATGATTTATGGTGTCGTCAGAAATTGCTGACCTTTTTTATCTGTACGATTTTATTGAGAATACGATTCTTTTGATAAAGAATTTGTAAATGTGTAATGAGAAATCGATTAATGGATTTCTTTAATTAGTTCGGGGAATTTTTTGTGAAAACGTTTCAGTCTTGGAATAGAAACATTTTGGATATATCTGTTATAAGGGTTTCTTTTTTCATAATCTTGATGATAGCCTTCTGCTTTCCAAAATTTTTGAAAAGGAGTAACTTCTGCTGCAATCTTTCTGTTTAGTGTTTTACCTAGTAAATCTTTCTTTTTTTGGATTATGTTTTTTTGATTGTCATTTTGATAAAATATAATAGATCTGTATTGAGATCCTCTATCTGGTCCTTGTCCATTTATCTGTGTTGGGTTTTGTGATCCAAAGTAAACATCAACTAAAGAGGAGAAGGAGACGATTTTAGGGTCGTATAAAACTTCTACAGCTTCTGCATGACCGGTTCGTCCTGTATTACTTGATTCGTACGTTGGATTTTCTGTATGTCCTCCTGAATATCCTGAGACAACTTCTTTTACTCCTTTTACACTTTCGTAAATTGCTTCTACACACCAAAAGCATCCACTGGCAAAATAAGCGCGCTCTATCCCGTTAATTGGTTTGGTTTGAACTGGGGTTATATTTTGGTTTTGTAAGGTGGCTTTTTTTTGATCCTGTGTTTGACTGTTGCCTTGACAGCTTGTTAATAAAAGTAAAGTGATAAATGTACTATATAATAAGGTCTTCATAATAAATGTCTTTTTAGTAACTCTTAGTCTGGATTTGTTTATAAACCTTTCTACTTATAATTTTAAAATGTAAAATTAACTAGATAAAAGGAGCTTGAATCTTAAAGAAGTTTTAAATAAAAACGGCTGCCAAATTTTTTGACAGCCGTTACCTATATATTGTGTGATTTAAAATTTATCCATTCATGGAAATAAGGAATTCGTCATTATTACGAGTTTGTTTAAATCTTTCATTTATAAATTCCATTGCTTCCACAGGATTCATATCTGCAAGGTATTTACGCATTACCCACATTCTTTGAATGGTGTTTTCATCTAAAAGAATGTCGTCACGACGTGTGCTTGAAGATGTAAGGTCAATAGCAGGGAAAATTCTACGATTAGATATTTTACGATCTAACTGTAATTCCATATTACCAGTTCCTTTAAATTCTTCAAAAATAACCTCGTCCATTTTAGAACCCGTTTCCGTTAAAGCTGTGGCTATAATGGTAAGTGATCCTCCGTTTTCTATATTACGCGCTGCTCCAAAGAAACGTTTTGGTTTGTGCAGGGCATTGGCATCAACACCACCACTAAGGATTTTACCAGAGGCAGGTTGTACAGTATTGTATGCTCTTGCTAAACGAGTAATAGAGTCTAAAAGTATTACTACATCATGACCACACTCTACTAAGCGTTTTGCTTTTTCTAATACGATGTTTGCAATTTTAACGTGCTCGTGTGCTTCTTTGTCAAATGTAGAAGCGATAACTTCCCCACGCACATTACGTTGCATATCCGTTACTTCTTCAGGACGTTCATCGATTAGTAATATCATTTGGTATACTTCAGGATGATTTGCGGCAATTGCATTTGCTACATCCTTTAATAACATTGTTTTACCTGTTTTTGGTTGAGATACAATCATTCCACGTTGCCCTTTTCCAATAGGAGAAAACAGGTCCATTATCCTTGTGGAAATAGTGCTTTGTCTTTCTGCTAATTTGAATTTTTCCTGTGGGAAAAGCGGTGTAAGATGTTCAAAAGATACTCTATCTCTTACTACTTGTGGGTCAAGACCATTAATCTTATTTACCTTAATCAGTGGGAAGTATTTTTCCCCTTCTTTAGGAGGTCTTACTTGTCCAAGAACTGTATCTCCTGTCTTAAGTCCAAAAAGTCTTATTTGTGATTGAGATACATATATATCATCTGGAGAAGAAAGATAGTTGTAATCACTGGATCTTAAAAAACCATATCCATCTTGCATAATATCTAGTACTCCTTCACTTTGGATAATTGCATCAAATTCGTAATCTGGTTCTTTATAGCGATTTCGGTTATCTCTATTACCGCTATCTCTGTTTCCGTTATTCTCCTTTTTATTGGTATTTCGGTTTTTATTTTGAGATTTATCGTTATTCCTGTTGCGATTATCTTTCCTGTCGTCCTTTCTGTCGTCCTTTTTGTCTTCTCTTTTTTGTTGAGGTTTTTTGTTTTCCGGAACTTCTGTAGGTTTGGGTGTTTTGGGTTCTTTATGTTCCGTTTTTGGAGCTGGGCTCTTTTCTACAACGACATTAGTTTCCTTTTTGTTAGGAGGATTTTGGTTTTTACTAGAAGGGTTCTGAGTATTCGGTGCCTTACGAGGTCTTCTCTGACGAGGAGCTTGTTTTGGCTTTTCGTTTTCAGTTTTACCGGAAGATTCTTCAGTAATAACTTCTTTTACTTTGCTGGGATTTGCAGCTTGATAGTCCAAGATTTGGTATACCAAATCTAATTTTTTCATGGTGCGAAATTTAGGTACTTTTAAATTTTTCGCAATTTCCTGTAGCTCAGGAAGCTTTTTCGCTTTTAATTCAGAAATCTCTAACATTTAAATTTGTTATATAATTTAAGGTTCTGGTATTAAATTTTCTAAAGAAGAATTCTAGGAAAATTTTATTTTGAAGGTAAGTAACCTAAATAGAATGGGTTACATAAATTGTGTTGCAAGTATACGACTTTATTTTTGATTTTTTACACATATTTATAAAAAGAAACTCTTATTTTTGCATTTCCAAAAGAAGTAAGGGGCAATGATACAAAGAATCCAATCTGTTTATTTGTTTTTAGTAGTAGTAATATCTGGTGGGATATCCACGATATTACCGTATGGACTAAATCAAGATGGAGAAGCTTTATTGTCTCAGAATAATTTTTTGGTTTTAGGAATGTTTACTGGAGTTGCTGTGTTAGCTTTGGTAAGTATTTTTTTATTTAAAAATAGACAGCTTCAATTTGTATTGGGGCGTATCAATATCTTATTAAACTTTATTTTACTAGGAGTATTTGTTTATTGGTCACTAACTTTATCTGGAGAAACTTTGGTTTCGGAGAAAGGTATTGGGATGTTAATTCCTGTTATTTCTATCGTTTTATTAGTAGTAGCCAACAAGGCTATCAGAAAGGATGAGAATCTTGTAAAATCTGTTGATCGATTACGATAAACCTAAAATCTTAGTAGTATTAGTGCGTTAAGACCCGAAGTATGCCAACTTCGGGTCTTATTTTTTACCTAATTCAATAACTTCTAGATTTTCGATTTTACCTTGATCTAATGTAAACCTTAACATGGTTCTTACTTTATGAAATCCGTGTTTTCCCGCAGCACCAGGGTTCATGTGTAATACATTGTTAATTTTATCAGGAATTACTTTAAGAATGTGAGAATGACCGCAAATAAATAGTTTAGGTGGATTGGTTTTGATCTCTTCTCTAGTGTTTATATTATATTTTGGTGGATATCCTCCTATATGCGTGATCCAAACAGAAACATCTTCGCATGAGAATCTCTGGTTTAAAGGAAAGGTAGCTCTCGCTTTATCGTCATCTATATTTCCATAAACGGCGCGAAGCGGTTTAAGAGCTTCAATAGCATCGGTGACTTTTAGATCTCCAATATCTCCTGCGTGCCATACTTCATCTGATTCTTTTACATAATGTAAAATACGTTCGTCGATATAACTATGTGTGTCGCTAAGTAAAAGTATTTTTTTCAAATCGGTAATAGGAATGATTTATAATGTTATAAATAAACTGAAACGGTACTTTACAATTCATCTCTATTATATGAAGTATATTTGCCATCAGATTTTGAACAAAAATAGCATAAAGCTTTGAGATATTTTTTAGAACTTTCATATAATGGTACACCTTATCATGGATGGCAGCGCCAGCCTAATGCAATTTCTGTACAGGAGGTTTTAGAAGATGCTTTATCATTATTATTGAGATGTAAAATTGATGTAGTGGGTGCAGGTAGAACAGATACAGGAGTTCATGCACGACAGATAATGGCGCATTTTGATAGTGAAACAGAATTGGATGTTGTTCAGTTCAAGTACAAGCTGAATTCACTTCTTCCAAAGGAAATTGCAATACAAAAAGTGAGTTTAGTAAGAGAAGATGCGCATGCTAGATTCGATGCAGTTAGTAGGTCTTACGAGTACATTGTATCAGTGTCTAAAGATCCTTTTAGAATAAATAGTGCGTATTATCTTAAGAAAGAATTAGACGTAGACTTGATGAATGAAGCTGCTAAATTACTGTTAAACTACACTAATTTTAAATGTTTTAGTAAGTCTAAAACCGATGTAAAAACGTATAATTGTAACATAACCGATGCTGTCTGGGAGAAGACTGGTGACGTATTGATTTTTAAGATTTCGGCAAATCGCTTTCTTAGAAATATGGTTAGAGCTATTGTTGGTACCATAATTGAAATTGGAGAACATAAACTTGATCTGAATGATTTAAAGAGTATTATAAAAAGCGAAAATCGAAGTGAAGCTGGTTATTCTGTGCCAGCACATGGTTTATATTTAACAGAAGTACAATACCCAAAAACTATATACCTTATATAATAATGGCAGAAAAAAACGGTAAAGCATTTGACTTTAAATTGTTTAAGAGATTGATTGGTTTTACCAATCCATATCGTATTACATTTTATTTTGTGGCTTTATCTGCAATATTATTATCTGTATTTGCAATACTTAGGCCTCTTTTATTACAAAAAGCCATTGATAAAAGTTTTATCCCAAAAGATGAAGAGCTGATACTGTTTTATATCAGTTTGATGTTAGGGGTGTTATTATTAGAAGTGATATTCCAATTCCTATTTATTTATTTTGCCAATTGGTTAGGGCAAGAAGTGATTAGAGATTTAAGAGTAAAACTTTTTGATCATATGCTAGGTTTTAAAAAGCAGTATTATGATAAGTCTGCGGTTGGTCGTTTGGTTACAAGAGCGGTGAGTGATATCGAAACTATTGCCAGTATTTTTAGTCAAGGTCTTTTTATGATCATTAGTGATCTTCTAAAGATGATGGTTATTCTTGGTTTTATGATCTATTATAGCTGGCAACTTACTTTAATAGTTCTAGCAGTACTACCTTTTATAGTTTTTGCTACTAGGGTTTTTCAAAGAAAAATGAAAACTGCTTTTGAGGAAGTGAGGACCCAGGTTTCAAATTTGAATTCTTTTGTTCAGGAACGAATTACTGGAATGAAAATAGTGCAGCTATTTACCAGAGAAGAAATAGAGTATGCTAATTTTAAAGAAATTAACGATAAGCATAAAAAGGGATGGATAAAAACAGTTTGGTATAACTCTATATTCTTTCCTATTGCAGAAATGTCTAGCTCTATAACTATTGGATTGATTGTCTGGTACGGTGGATTGAGAGCTGCACAAGGTGATGTAATCACATTGGGAGTAGTCATTGCGTTTATCGAGTTATCCCAAATGCTATTTAGACCATTACGTCAGATTGCTGATAAATTTAATACACTGCAGATGGGTATGGTAGCTGCCAATAGAGTATTTGCAATTTTGGACACCGAATCAAAAATTAATGACTTTGGCCAATTAGAATTGCCATCGATTAACGGGGATATCGATTTTGATAACGTAAGATTCAGTTATTTAGAAGGAGAAGAAGTGTTGAAAGGAATAACCCTATCTGTAAAATCTGGAGAGACCGTTGCTATAGTTGGAGCTACTGGAGCTGGTAAGTCTACTATTATTAATTTGTTAAGTAGATTTTATGAAATAGATAGTGGAACAATCTCAATTGACAAAAAACCAATTAATACTATTGATCTAAAATCTTTGAGAAGTCATATCGCCGTAGTATTGCAAGATGTATTTCTCTTTGCTGATACGATCCTGAACAATATAACGCTTAATAATCCTGATATTACAGAAGAACAAGTTCAGAAAGCTGCTAAGGAGATTGGAATTCATGATTTTATAATGAGTCTTCCTAATGGGTATCATTATAATGTAAAAGAAAGAGGTGTAATGCTTTCTTCTGGTCAGAGACAATTAATATCTTTTTTGAGAGCATATGTTACAAATCCTGAGATATTAGTTTTAGATGAAGCAACTTCTTCTATTGACTCACATAGCGAGCAACTCATCCAGGATGCTACGGATAAAATAACTGAAGGTAGGACTTCTATAGTAATCGCTCATAGATTGGCTACTATTAAAAATGCTGATAAGATTATCGTTATGGATAACGGTAAAATAGTAGAAGAAGGTAATCATAATGAACTGCTAGAATTAGAAAATGGATATTATAAGAATCTTTATGATGTTCAGTTTGCAGAAGTGAGAGAGGTTTAGCTTATCAATCCATATTCTTTTAGAAATTTGGACGCTAGAGCCGCAAGTATTAATACGCCTATCGTTATTAACACAATGAGGAACCACCCAATTAATCCTTTAACTATTACTTTTTTGTAACTGATCTTGTATAAATTTTTGAATAAAAAAGTAGCATATATGAACTGAATTAATAGAAAGATAAAACTACTTTCTTCTATATAATCTCCGAAAATAAAAGTTATGATGTAAGGGATAAAAGTTAATATGGTAAGGTGAGATGTGAGGTAGGAGTTGATAACAACATGTTCTGTGAAATTATATTTTTTATACTTCCTAAATATGAAGCGTGATATGATCGCATAGAATGGAATTAAAATAAAATACCCTAACGTAGGGAATTTCTCTGTTACATCAATAAAAAGTTGAACTATTTTAGGTGACTCATCGAATTTTCCTGAATCTAATGGTATGTCAAATCCTCTTTCTTTTACGAATGAAAGTATGGCTGCTAATGTAACTGATAATACGAAGTATGAAGCTACATTTAGATATTTCTTTCTTACTCCATTAATATAACCATCTATTACGATATGAGGTTTTATGGTTAAGTCTTTTATTGTATTAATAAATGTGCTATCGACATTAAGATATACCTCACTTATTTCCGTGATTAGGTTTTTAAAAGTAATACGTTTTGTGATTTTTTTGGCTCCGCAATTAGAACAAAAATTAACGTCTTCTATATTATTTCCACAATTTTTGCAATTGTTAATCATAATAGTCTTAGCCATTTTATTTTGGTATTAATCTCCTTTTTTGATTTTAAAAATATTTTTCAACCCAAATTAGAGTTTATATGGTAGCAGGTTCTCTAGTAGGTATTAAACCCATTTTTATCATAATAATGCCACTAATTATTGAAAAAATTATAAATAAGACGGCCATAATTAGTGAAAATAATAAGGTTTTGATTACTATTTTTTTCAGACTAAGATTATAAAGACTTTTAAGAACATATGCGATGTATATTATGGAAACAGGAAATTGAATCCAGAGAATTAAGAATATATTTTTTAAGCCTAGAAGTAGTGGTAAAGTGATAAAACTTATAACCATTGTAATATGCGAATAGGCATATAAATGGATAACGAAATGTTCCGTTAGATTATATTTTTTATAATTAAAGAATACAATTCTTGATATGAAGGCTAAAAATGGAATCGTTAAAAATGAGATCAGAGATTGATAATCAAAAGATAAATCCGAAGCTACTTTGGAAACTTCAATTTGACTAGCATCAGTAAAAACATTTGAGAAAATTGTGTCTTTGTATTTTCCTAAGACGAAAGTATACAAACTAGCAATAGTAAGAGAGATGGCGAAGTAACTAAAAACATTTATATACCTTTTTCTGACGCCGTGAATGTAACCATCAATCACATACTTTGGTTTAGTAAATAATTGGATAAAAGTTCTTATGAATGAATTGTCAAGATTTAGAAAACGATCACTAAATTCCTGAGTTAGGTTTTTAAAAGTAATTCGTTTAGTTATCTTTTTAGCTCCGCAAGCTGGACAAAAAGAGTAGTTGTCAATTTGGAAACCACAGTTTTTACAGTGATTTATGTTAGTAAGATTGTTACTCATTATTGAAGATCTCTCTTTATTTTTTCTATTAACTCTTCGGGTGTTTTAAAAATTACAAACTCACCATTTTTGATGTAAGACATTTGACCAGTTTCTTCACTAACTATAAGGGCTAGTGCGTCTGTTTTTTCTGTTATACCTATAGCGGCACGGTGTCTTAATCCGAAACGTAAAGGAATATCTCTATCATTAGTTACTGGTAGAATAACACGAGTAGCCACAATCCTATTATCTTCTACAATCATAGCACCATCGTGTAATGGACTGTTTTTATAAAAAATACTTTCTATAATTGGAGTTTTTACCAAAATATCCAATTCGTCACCAGAGGTTTTTACAAAATCTAGAGAAGTACTTCTTTTAATTACGATCAAAGCTCCTGTAAAAGTAGTTCCCATTTTTTGACAGGCCTTAACAATTGCGGTTACATCGGTAAGACTATCTTCTGGAGTGTCCCGGATGAATTTTAGTTGGCGAAGAAATTTCCTTCTTCTTCCGAAATTTGTGGAGCCAATCATTAATAGAAACTTTCGAATTTCCTGTTGGAAAACAACGATTAATGCAAACATTCCCACACCAATAAACTCGCCTAGTACACTACTAAGCATTTCCATAGCTAGAAACTGTGTGAGTTTCCAAACTAGGTAGATCATCACAATACCGATAAAAATATTGATGGCTGCGGTTCCTTTAACCAACTTGTAGATATAGTAAAGTAGGAGCGCTACGAGTACGATATCTAGGATATCTAATATTCTAAGGTTGATTAAATCCAAATGTTGGGAGTTTTTGTAAAAATAGGAAAATTAGTGAAACTCTGATTAGAAAATCCACCTTAGACAGAGCATTCATATTAGTTCGTTAAGATTGTTTGTGATACTTATTAGTAAGAGCAATACATTCTATTGCTTCTTTTACGTCGTGTACTCTTAAAATCGAAGCCCCGTTAAGCAATGCTATAGTGTTTAATGAAGTCGTTCCGTTTAATGATTCTGATGGGTTAATGTTTAAAGATTTATAAATCATAGATTTTCTGGATATTCCTGCTAAAATTGGTAACCCTTGAAACTTTAATAAGTCCAGCTTTCTAAGAAGTTCAAAGTTCTGATCTATATTTTTTGCAAAACCAAAACCAGGATCAATAATAATATCATTAATACCTTTTTTTCTTGCTTCGATTACTTTTTGAGAAAAATAAAACTGAATATCTTTTACTAAATCCTCATATTGATTTAACGATTTCATAGTTTGCGGAGTACCTTTCATATGCATCATAATATATGGTACTTTAAGCTGTCCAACAGTCTCAATCATGTTTTTGTCCAGATTTCCTGCAGAAATATCATTAATTATTGCTGCTCCTATATCAATACATTGTTTTGCAATTTCACTTCTAAATGTGTCTATCGATAGGATAGTATCTGGAAACTTGGAGAGAATTAACGTTACTACTGGTAAAATTCTTTTCTCTTCTTCTTCAATAGAAATATGATCCGCACCAGGTCTGGAAGAATATGCACCAATATCTATGAAAGTAGCTCCTTCCAGAAGCATTTTTTCTACTTGATGTAAAATTTGTAATTCGTCTTTATATTTTCCTCCATCATAGAATGAATCTGGTGTTAGGTTTAAAATCCCCATTACTTTTGGAGAGGAGAGATCTATCAGGGAACCTTTGCAATTAATGGTCATATAAGAGTTTATACTATATTTTTAATGTTTATTTGGTATAATTGCCATATTAAAGCGAAATTTACGCAAAATTCAACAGTTATATGCAAGATACGTCAACACAATATGACGCGGTAATCACGAAATGTCGTGATCTGTTTATTAAGAAAATGAAAGATTATGGGAGTGCTTGGAGAATCCTTAGATTACCATCACTCACAGATCAGATTTTTATAAAAGCACAACGCATTAGAGGGCTACAAGAAAATGAGGTTCGAAAGGTGGATGAAGGTGAGGTTTCTGAGTTTATCGGTATCATAAATTATAGTTTGATGGCCCTAATTCAGCTAGAGGAGGGAATTGCAGAACAGCCCGATTTGTCTACAGAAGAAGCTACGGATTTGTATGATAAGCATATAGAAATCACAAAAACATTGATGATGAATAAAAATCATGATTATGGTGAAGCTTGGCGAGATATGAGAGTTAGTTCTCTCACAGATTTAATTATTCAGAAATTACTACGTGTTAAACAAATTGAAGATAATAAAGGTAAAACACTGGTAAGTGAAGGTATAGATGCTAATTATCAAGATATGATTAACTATGCTGTTTTTGCAATGATTCATTTAGGTGAAGCTAATTGATTTGTGATTTTATAAAATACTGTTAAACTAAAAGCAACAAGATATAAAGCTATTATCTTGTTCGAAATAAATTATAATTACCATTTTAAAGATGAAACGAGCCATGCTAAGACTTTTGATTCATATCGAACTTATGGTTTGGCGAGTTACGTATGACATCTAAAATAATCTTATAAACATATGAAGATACTTGTTGGTTTTTCCAGAATATTTGTAGCTGCTCTTTTTTTATTCTCAGGATTTATTAAGCTTAATGACCCTTTGGGATTTTCGTATAAGCTACAAGAATACTTTAGTGAAGGCGTGCTAAATATGGAGTTTTTGATTCCATTCGCATTATTATTGGCAGTGTTCTTATGTGTTTTTGAGATCATAGTAGGAGTGACATTATTGTTAGGATATCTACCAAAATTTACAGTATGGTCTTTACTGGGTATGATCGTCTTTTTTACATTTCTAACCTTTTATTCAGCTTATTTTAATAAGGTGACAGATTGTGGTTGCTTTGGGGATGCTTTACCGCTGACTCCTTGGGAGTCTTTTACAAAAGACGTTATTCTACTTGTGTTTATTTTGATTTTGTTCTTCGGAAGAAAATATATAACACCAATCTTACAGGTGTCTTTTCATAAATGGATTGTTTTTGCGTGTTTTACTGCTTGTTTAGGATTTGCATACCACGTACTGATGCATTTGCCAACTTTTGATTTCAGAGCCTATAAAATAGGAACAAACATACAAGAAGGAATGTCAGTTCCCGAAGGAGCTCCAGAAGCAGAGTTTGAATATTTTTGGAAGTTCGATATAGATGGTAAAGAAGAAATCATAAAAACTAGTGGTGAATACCCACAAGTCAAAGGAAAATATATTGAAGTGGAAACTAAAATGATTAATGAAGGATATATTCCACCTATCCACGATTTCGCAATAGAAAAAGATGGTCAGGATTATACCGCGGAGTTTCTAGAAAGAGAAAATGTGGTCCTTATTGTTATGTATAACCTTTCTAAAAGTGAAGGGGAAGGGATGAATGCGATAAAAGGGCTTACTGATAAAGCTTTATCTCAAGGCTATGATGTAATAGGACTTACAGCATCCTCTCCTCAGGAAGTTTCTCAGAAAAAAGCACAGTATGATTTAAGTTTTGATTTTTATAGCACTGATGAGACTGCGCTTAAAACTATTTTACGATCTAATCCAGGAATCGTAAAATTGAATAAAGGGATCATCACAGAAAAACTGCACTGGAATGATGCTGATAAATTAATTTTAGACAAGGTAGAACGATCAAAGCCAATTATTAAGGAAACAGTAGAAGTAGAAATAGACACCTTATCGGTTGATACTTTGTCTGTAGATTCAGAAAAGTCTAATTAACTATGATAAAATACTTCTATAAATTTGGGTATGCGTTACTTACTTTACTAGGAGTAATTACTGTGATTTTTTTATTGTTTACTATTCTTCCGGGTGATCCAGCACAAATGATGATGGGGCAGAACGAAAATAAAGAACAGTTAGATATCATAAATAAAAAATATGGTTTCGATCTTCCTATTAGTACTCAATATCGTTATTATTTAAATGATCTTTCACCTATTTCATTTCATAGTACCAAGGAGGAGGACTTTTCATATTTCAATTCTAAAAAATATTCTGGGGTTTCCTTATTTACTATAGGTACTATAAGAACGGTCTTTAAGTACCCTTATCTTAGGGAATCTTTTCAGAAAAACGGAAAAAAAGTAAGTCAGGTGATTAAAGAAACATTGCCTAATACAGCTGTATTGGCAGTATCTGCAATTTTGATAGCTATATTTTTGGGCATTTCTATGGGAGTTGTTAGTGCATTGACTAAAGATCGATGGCCGGATCGATTAATTCAATTCGTGAGTACTATAGGAATGAGTGTTCCTTCTTTTTTTAGTGCTATTATTTTTGCTTGGCTATTCGGGTATGTATTACATGAATATACCAACCTTAATATGACCGGAAGCCTGTATGAAGTGGATGATTTTGGAGAAGGTACTTATATCCAGTGGAAAAATTTAATACTACCTGCAATAGTTTTAGGAGTACGACCATTAGCGGTAGTTACTCAATTAATGCGAAACTCTTTGTTAGAAGTAATGAGCCAGGATTATATAAGAACTGCTAAAGCGAAAGGCTTGTCTTTACTCCAAGTTATTAGAAAGCATGCGTTAAAAAATGCCTTAAATCCAGTTATAACAGCAATTTCAGGATGGTTCGCATCCATGTTAGCAGGAGCAGTATTCGTAGAGTATATTTTCGGATGGAATGGACTGGGTAAGGAGATAGTGGATGCATTGAATACATCGGATCTTCCTATTATTATGGGAGCGGTAATTGTAATCTCTTCAGTGTTCATTCTAATCAATATATTTGTAGACGTTATTTATAGATGGTTAGACCCAAGAATCCGGGTGTAATTATCGTGTTTTAAAATTGTAACCAAATAGTAACCACACACATAAATTAAAATTAATGAGAGCAAAAATTGTAGCAGGAAACTGGAAAATGAATAAAAACCTCGCGGAGACCGGAGTTTTACTTTCAGAGCTAAAGACAAAACTCAAGGAAGCACCAGATGCAAAAATCATTGTTGCCCCAACATTTACCAATTTATATTATGCTTTTGAAGAGCTAAAAGAGTTTGATATCGAGGTAGCGGCACAAAATATGCATCAATCGGAAAATGGAGCATTTACCGGAGAGATTTCTGCAGACATGCTAAAAAGCACTGGAGTAGATACAGTTATATTAGGGCATAGTGAACGTAGAGCGTATTTTGGAGAAACAGATGCATTGCTAGAGGAAAAAGTAAATACGGCGTTAAGACATGATATGACGGTTATCTTTTGTTTCGGAGAAGAATTAGAAGATCGTAAGGCTGGTAACCATTTTGATTTGGTAGAGAGTCAGTTAAAAAATGCCTTATTTAAACTTGATGCAGATTCATGGAAGAATATCATTTTGGCGTATGAGCCAGTTTGGGCAATAGGAACAGGAGAAACTGCGAGTCCTGAACAAGCTCAAGAAATGCACGCGTTTATTCGTAAAACGATTGCCAATGCATTTAATGCAGAAATTGCTGAAGAAGTTTCTATACTATACGGAGGAAGTGTAAAACCAGCCAATGCAAAAGAGATTTTTGCTAAGCCAGATGTTGACGGAGGATTAATAGGTGGAGCAGCTTTAGATCCTCAGAGTTTTGCAGCTATAGCAAATTCATTCTAAATAAAAATTTAGAGAATAAATAATTAGGTATTCGTTTGTGCGAATACCTTTTTTTGTTAGTCAAAATAGTAAATTTGCAACCTAATTTTAAATGATGATGAAGACAACTCCTATATATATAGGCTATTACTTTACTATAGAGCCTTTACAACCAGCTACAGAAATTTTGATTGCAGAATTAGGTTATGCAGGTTTTGAGAGTTTTGTAGAAACAGAGAAAGGAGTAGAAGCCTTTATTCAGAAGGAAGAATGGAATGATAATATTTTGAATGATATTCATATTCTGAATTCAGATGAATTCGAAATAACATATACTTCTGAGGAAATAGAACAAGTGAACTGGAATAAAGAGTGGGAGAAAAATTTTACTGCTATTACGGTGGATAATATTTGTAGTGTACGAGCCCCATTTCACGAAAAACCAGAGGTGGCATATGATATTGTGATAGAACCTAAAATGTCTTTCGGGACAGGTCATCACGAAACGACTCATATGATGATTCAACATCTGTTAAAGAACAACTTAGAAGGTAAAAAGGTATTGGATATGGGTTGCGGAACAGGAGTTTTGGCAATATTAGCGGAAATGAAAGGAGCAAAACCTATTGATGCTATTGATATTGATAATTGGTGTTATCTGAATACTATCGAAAATGTGGAACGCAATAATTGTAAAGAAATAATCGCTTATGAAGGCGATTCATCATTGTTAGTGGGTAATCAATATGATGTTGTTATTGCTAACATAAATAGAAATATATTGCTAAACGACATCACCGTATATGCCGAAACATTGACTCCAGGTGGAAGTCTTTTTCTAAGTGGTTTCTATAAGGAAGATTTGGAGATGATTACCAAAGAATGTGCTGCTCATAATTTGGAACTTCAAGAAAGTTTTGATCGAAATAATTGGATAGCAGCTAATTACAAGTTAAAATAATTTAATAGACGATTAATTTTTCTTTTCGAAATAGTATATTTGTATAAAATTAATGTGATGAGCACTCAAGAAAAAGTTTTAGAGGAGGTTTTAGAAAAAACGGTAGAGAAAAATAATAATGAGATTGTTTTATATAACGATGATGTCAATACATTTGATCACGTAATTGAAACTTTGATCTATACGTGTGAGCACACTCCGGTACAGGCAGAACAATGTGCAATGTTAGTTCATTATAAAGGTAAATGCACTGTAAAAACAGGTGTTTACGAAGAATTAGTTCCTAGATGTTCTAAGTTATTACAGGCGGGCTTAAGTGCAGAAATCGTTTAGATACAATAATATTTGTAGGAATAATCGTTCAATTAAATTGTTTATTGAGCGATTTTTTTTATCCGAAAAACAGAATTGTGGTTATAACACAATGATAGTAAGGTCTTGAGGGTTTTCTTTGAATTGTGTCATTTGTCGAAAAAACATCATTATCTTAATGAATATTTAATGATTATTTGATTTTACAGAGAATAATTCAACAGATTAACTTTTTTTAATAAAAAATTATCATATCTTTGGATCGGAAAAATTGTACGCCCCAAAACTTTCTTATTGATTTTTAAGCTAGCGCAATTCGTTGGTTTTGAATGTACTTTCCCAAAATAATTTATACAAACTCAACACATTTTTACAATGAAAAGAATTAAATTCTTAGCACTTTGTGCTATTGCGGCAGGTCTTGTTACATCTTGCCAAAAGGAAGACGTTTCAACAGAAATCGATACAGTAAACAAAGAAGTTTCTAAAGAAGTAAAACTACAATTAGAAGCAATTGGAGTAAATCCTGATAATGCTACTATACAAACTAGAGCATTTTTAGATGGTTCTGAGGTTTCAGGAGTTAGATCAGGTGACTACTTTTCTACTCTAGAAAATCTTATGAATACTCCTGCTTTAGGTACTGGCGAAGCCAATACTAAGCAGTATAGAACCAATAACTTAGTGACAGGTTCAAACAGAACGATTGATATTATTGGCTATACAGGAAATGATAGTAATGGTTTGAATAGTAAAGAACAAACAGGACTACAATGGGCAGTTAATAATTATAATAGATTGAATTTGTCAGTTAGTTTTAGATTAACATTTGGTACGGATTATCAATCTAAGGATATGGTAGTTTATCATGATCCAAATGAAGAAGCTGCAGGAGAGCAAGGAGGAGTAGCAGGATTTCCTGACTCACAAGGAAGACCAAATAAGTGGGTTGCAATTTACGGTTTAGGAGGATATTCTAATAATGTAAATGAACACGTAATTACACATGAGATCGGTCATTCTATTGGTTTCCGTCATACAGATTGGTTTAGCCGCCAAAGTTGTGGGCAGTCTGGAGAAAGTGCTGGATCTGATGGATCTATCCATATCCCAGGAACACCAACAGGATATGATTCCACTTCTATTATGTTAGCATGTTTCAGTACAAGTGCTGATGGTGAGTTTAATGGAAACGATGTGACCGCATTAAACTACCTGTACTAGCATAATGTTAATATACGCTACTTATTAATTTATTGATAGATAAAAGCCCAACTTATAAGTTGGGTTTTTTTATGTTCTTTTTTGTAATTATGGTTTTAGGAATACGATTTTGTCTTATTGGATTTCATTATTATTATTTAAATAATTTACGGTAAAACATCCATTAGTATTTTCTTAACACTTTTTAGTTAAAAATTTATGATTTATAAGAAATAACTTACAAAATATTGTGAAAAAAGAGTTGCATTGGATTTGTAGAGATCATTGAT
Source organism: Aquimarina sp. BL5 (assembly GCF_003443675.1). Lineage (NCBI taxonomy): Bacteria > Pseudomonadati > Bacteroidota > Flavobacteriia > Flavobacteriales > Flavobacteriaceae > Aquimarina > Aquimarina sp. BL5. The sequence goes on from NZ_CP031963.1 coordinate 4,834,240, forward strand.
AATCCTACGTTTCTTTACTTGCTAACGGATATGTATAATGATAATCTTGATGCATTTAATCGATTTTATTGTGTAATTTAAGGATATATATTTGTTAAGTAAAAGCTTGATTTATTGAATTTAATGTATGTATTTTGTATATAACCAGAGAATAATTTAAATAATTAACTGATATTTAAAAAAAATTATCATATCTTCAACCCGCTTAAATTTTAAAAAGGTTCAAAGCATTACTAAATTTATTTCAACAAAATAGAAACTGTAGTAGATCTGTTTTGTTTAATAGTAACTACACAAACTCAACTTTTTAAAAATGAAAAAAATCAAATTTTTAGCGCTTTGCGCTATCGCAGCTGGTGTTATGACATCTTGCCAAAAAGACGAAATCGCCAACGACGCTCAACCAGTTTCATTAGAACTTAGTAAAGATTTACAGGACAAAATGTTAGCTGCTGGAGTAAATCCTGGAGATGCAGAAATTGTAACAATTACCCATTTAGATGGTAATCCTACACAGTATGTAAAATCTGGTGATATTACTTTAAACTTAGGTTTATTAGAAAACGATGTTTATAAATTAGGTATTGAAGACGATGGAGATACTAAGCAGTATAGAACCTCTAACCTTGTAACAGGTTCTAGAAGAACTATTGATATTTTAGGATTTACTGGTTCTGGAAACGCACTTTCAAGCAATATGCGAACTGGATTACAATGGGCTGTTAACAATTACAACAGATTAAATAATAGTTTAACATTTAGATTGACTTTTGGGACTAATTTCCAAGCTGCTGATATGGTAGTGTATAATAATAATCAGTCTGGTCAAGGTGGATCTGCTGGTTTCCCAAGTGGTGGAGCTCCTTTTAAATTTGTTCAGATTTTAAACGGATTAAGTAACGCTAGTAATAACCTGAATGAGCACGTAATTGGTCACGAAATAGGACACTCTATAGGTTTCAGACACACAGACTACGCACGTAGAAGATGTGGTGGAGGAAACGAAGGTAGTGGAGGTGTTGGAGCAATCAACATTCCAGGAACTCCAACTGCTAATCAGTGGGGTCAGAATGGTTTAGATTCTGATTCTATAATGATTTCTTGCTTCGACGGAAGTGAAGATGGAGAATTTAGTAGTTTTGATATTACTGCTTTAAACTTCTTATACTAAAACTAAGTATATATTATCATAATATAATAAACTTTGAATCTTTTTATAAACCATCCGTCCAAGACGGATGGTTTTTTTATAGAAAACGGTTAAACTGATGAAATTATAAACGATGTTTTTAGAATTATATAATGAGTAGGTCTAAACCTGAATAAAGAATAAGTTTGATAAAGTAGATAACGTATTTTTTTTAATTGATAGTGAAGTAAAAATTAAAATAGAAGTACTAGGCACAACTAAATAGATGCTGATGCTTTATGGTTATTAAAAATCGATTCTAAAAGATACATTAGGAGTAATACCGGAAGAGAATGTATTTACTTCTTGTAATAAATAATTATTATTATCAAATCTGATACTGTATGTTCGATTTAAGATATTTTCTTTATTATATAGATTAAACAGGGAAAACCCAATTTTGCTTCGCCATGTATCTTTTTTTGACAAATTTAATTTATAAGAGGCAGAAAAATCTAATCGATGATAAGTGTCTAATCGTTCACTATTAATTTCTCCATAATCGATAAAAAGAAATTCATCAGTTTCAGTAATGCTTTCTGCAGGAGTAAAAGGTCTTCCGGTTCTAATTGTCCATCCTAAAGAGAACTCGAAATTATTCCATTGATAGCTATGAATCCAGGATAGATAGTGGCTGATGTCGAAATTACCTGGAAAAGATGCTCCTTCATTAACGTTTGCAAATTTAAAATCCTGATCGGTTAAGGAATAGGAGATCCAGGTTCTATAATCTCTTATTCTTTTTTTGATCAATACGTCTAAACCAAGAACTTCACTTTCTCCTGTTTCTAAAGCAAGAACTCCATTAAAACCATTTGCAAAGGATGTGAGACCATCTATGGATTTATAGTAGCCTTCGATATCAATATACCAATCATTTTTGTTAATACTGAAACCACTAGAAACCTGATTACTCGCAAGCATTGAAACAAATTCTGAATCAGCTAATAACCAAATTTGATTATCCAGACTAAAATCATTTGGTAGATAATTAGAAACTTGACTAATCACTTGATTTCTTCTTTCTGCTGATAATTTGGCTATGATATTTTTAGACAAATTGACTTCCAGATTAATTCTTGGTTCCCAATATGTTTTTTCAAGGACAGAGAAATAATTACCTCGTATACCGGCGCTTATTTTTAGCTTTTCATTAGAATTAAATTTATATTCTCCAAATATGGCGTGTGTCATATTGTTATCACTTTCGTCGAAAGAAATGTCATTAGCAGAATAATCAGCAGTGTAGGCTACATCATTATTAGAAAAATCATAACCCGAAGTAAAACTATGCATGGGGTGTATAGACCAATTTCCGTGAATAGATCCACCTGCATCTCGTATTGTATTTTTTTCTACAATATTATTTTCAAAAAATAGGAATCCATCACTACTCGCTCTAGATTCTCTCAGTCCATTATAGTCGAATTCATAGTTTGAAAAGTAAATATTAGTTGAATGAGAGAAATGTGGAGTCCATCTTTTTTCCCATTTCATATTAATTCCTTGATTTACATATTCTAATTTGTCTTTTTGATTATCATCAAATGGTTCACTAAATCCCAGAATGTTTTTGATGTTTAATGTGTAATTCAGATTGTTATTTGTGAATATAGAACTTATGGTAAACTTTTCATTGTTAGATATTTTAAAAATTCCTTTTACTGTAAGATCTGTAAAGTAAAACACATTCTCATTTTCTACAGTTTCCTGATCTAACTTTTGATTATCTATAAAGAAACGAATGCTTTGAAAAGCTCGATCCGAGTAACTTCGAAAAGTAGATGTTTCAAGAAGATCAGTGAATGATCTTCTTGCGGATATAACTACTCCAAAACCTTCATCAATGGGAGCTTCGATATAAGCATCTACTGTGGTCATGTTAAAGCCAACACCAAAACCAAAATCTTTTGGGATTTCACTTTTAGATTCTATATCAATAACTCCCGAAATTCTGTTTCCATATTTAGCTTCTGAACTGCTTCTAAAAAGTTTTATATTTTCTGTAATGTATGGATTGAAAATAGACAGTAGATCAAAAAAATGCCCTGTACTATACATTTTTATGCCATCCCACAAAATCAGATTATGATCAGGAGTTCCTCCTCTAATATGTAAAGAAGAAGCAGTCTCAGTAGGGCTTTGTACCCCAGGCAAAAATTGCAGGGTTTGTAGCACATCTGGTTCTACTAATCGGGGCAGAATGCCTAACTTGCTTGGGTCAATATTTATGGCACTACTAGCACCTTGTCGTGATATTCCCGACGTCACATATTCCGTAATAAGAACCTCGTCTAACTGAAAATCATCTTCAGGTAGAAAAATTTTAATACAGTCATTCTTTTCAAGATCTTTAGCAATAAATTGCTGTTTTTTGTATCCTAAAAGTCTAATATTAATCGTGTCATTAGGTTCGGATAAGAATAATTGAAAATAACCGTTAGCATCCGAGATCACTGATTTAGATTGAGTCCTGTTATTTACAAAAGCTTCAGCTAAAGGTTTTTTGGTAGTACTATCAAGTAAGTATCCACAGACCGAAATTCTTCCTTCTTTGTTTTTTTGTCGAATAACATAATATCTGTTATTGATCTTTTGAAAAAATATAGAAGTTTGAGATTGTATTTTTTGGAGAGTTCTTTTTAGCGAATCTTTAGTAGAAATACTTATTCTTTCACTTTTAATAATCTCAGGGTTGAAAGAAAATTTAATGTCATGTGTTTTTTCTAAAACTTTAAGAATATTGTTTAAAGGAGTGTCATCATATTCTAAACCAGCTGCTTTTTGAGAAAAAGAGCTAAAGTATATGAATATAAAAAAATAGAAAAAAAATGACTTCATTTATTCTTTAACGAGAACTATGTGGTTTTCGTTCTTAAAAGTATATGAAATTTCCATAGGAACAAAGATTGTTTTTAAAGCTAGTTCAATATTGTCGTGATTGTAACTACCAGTAAAACGTTGATTTTGATCAATTTTGTCTTTGTTAAAAGTAATATTAAACTGATTCTCTAGAGAAAGTATTACTTGTTTTAAGGGAGTATTGGTGAATGTAGTTTCTCCAGATATCCAACTTGGTTTTGTTGTTTCAGTTTCCCAGTTTTCGACAATATTGTTGGCTACTCTAAACGCTCTTCCCTTAGCAAGAATAGCTTCTTTAGAATTGTATCCTATTGCTTTTACTTTACCTTCGTGACAGATAACTTCAAAAAAATCTTTTTGGGTATTTACGTTAAATTGTGTTCCTATTACTTTTACATTTCCGGATGATGTTTCTACTAAAAAATCAGAACCTTTTTTTACTTTAAAAAATGCTTCTCCAGTCAAGGTAACTGTTCTATTATTTTTCCAGTTGGACTCTTTATATGATAATTCTGATTTAGAGTTCAGGATTACTTCAGATCCATCTAGAAGTTCTATGGTAATTTGTTCACCATAATCAGTTGTATGTGTAGTAGCCGTATCAAAGAAAAAAAACAACCCTATTAATACTAATAGGGTAGCCGCGATACCGTAGCTCCAGTTCGGAATTAAAGGTATTGTCTTTTTGTTTTTAGTGATATCATCTTTAATCGCTTGGAATATGTTCTCTTTATCGTATTCAGGAGAATCCAGCGTATCTATTTTATTTATAATAGTCACGTATTTCTGATAATCTTCCGATTTTTCAAATTCTATTTTTTCTTTAGCATCTAGAGTCCCATTAAGCCATCTTGCTAAAAACGTTTCATCAGAATATGGATTTTCCATCAGTTATTTTTTACTTTCTTTATTTATGCTTTCTAATAATAATAACAGCCTTATACTATATTACCCTACATATGATTATAAAATATTACCTAACTTTTGCCGTAAACTTAGTAATGCGTAGTGTATTCTTTTTTCAATAGCTTTTACAGATACCCCTGTAATTTCTGCAATTTCTTTATATGATTTCTTGTCAATCCTAGATAATAAAAATGTTTCTCTTTGTTTTTCAGGAAGTTCGTCTATTGCATTTTTAAGTTTAGACATAAACTCTTTTTCTTCAATAATGAATTGTGGATCCTGATTATTAAGTTCTGAATGTGGTTTTTGTTCATATCTAAGCACTACTTTTTTATGAGCGATATGATTTAACAAAGTATTGTTAGCTACAGTAAATACGTACGATTTTGCTTTGTAATAGATGACTTTTTTGCAGTTCTGCCACAATTTAATGAAAGCATCCTGAATTATATCTTCTGCCAAAGCAATATCACCACATTTATAGTAGATAAGATTCCGTAACGATTCTGAACAATCATCAAAGATTGATTCAAAATTTTTTTCATCACAAACAGATTTCTTTTCCATATATTTTTCGAAGATATTTATTTTATTGAGATTTTAAAATTTAATGGTTTATAGTTTTTGTTTGAATCAGCTTTACTGATGGATTTTTTTTGGTTCATTCTTGAGACTGAATTAAAGACAAGCTGGTTTACGTGCTGTTTTAGTTGATGATTTAAATAAATAAAATATGTTTATGAATTTTTGAAAAAAAAACGGTTATTTAATTAGGGTTTCCTTGTATTTAGTTGTTTACTATAGAAGTAACTCAACAAAATTTTTAAAATGAAAAAAAATATTCTTTTAATTGTCGTATTATGTGTTTGTTTTTCAGGTAGTTCGCAGTTTAATTCAAATGCTCCTTGGATGAAAGAGCTAACTGCACAAAAAAGATCTGCTGGAATAGAAGAACCGGTAAAATTTCATGAGATTGTAGATGCATTTAATGAGTACTGGAAAGATAAGGATCATACCAAAAAGGGATCAGGATATAAGCCTTTTAAAAGATGGGAGAATTTCTGGAAAGATTGTTTAAATGATGATGGTACATTAATGACCGCAAAGCAAATATGGGATGCAGGGTTACAGAAAAAAGCTTCTTTTAATAAAATGGCGGATCAGAGTAATTGGATCGCTTTAGGACCAGATGATTTTATTGATAGATCTTTTTCTAGTGCCAATATAGGTCGTGTAAATACTATTATTGTAGATCCAGTAGATCCAAATAAATATTATGCAGGTACTCCTGCAGGAGGTATATGGAAATCAGAAGATGCTGGTGCAAGCTGGGTTCCATTATCAGACGAGCTTCCGCAAATTGGAGTTTCAGCAATTGCGATAGATCCTGTAGATACTAATATAGTCTATATCGGTACAGGTGATGATGATGCCAATGATACAGTTAGCGTAGGATTGTTAAAATCTACAGATGGAGGGCAGACTTGGAATACTACAGGTTTAAGTTTTACTATTTCAAATGGAAGTAAAATAGGTGAAATATATTTAGATCCATTAGATAGAAACAAAGTTTTTGTTGGAACAAGTAGTGGTTTTTATAAATCTACCGATGCTGGTGTAAATTTTACTAGAACATTAAGTGCGGATGTAAATGACATGAAATTGAAACCAGGAGATTCAAATATTATATATGCAGTTTCTGATAATACGATATATAAATCTACTGATAATGGAGATTCTTTTTCTATCATAACAAACGGTTTACCAAGTTCGTCAACTAGATTAGCTATTGATGTGACTGTGGCTGACCCTAATTACGTATATATTTTAAGCGCAGGATCAGGAAGTTCTTTTCAAGGGATATATAAATCCACAGATAGCGGAAGTTCTTTTACAAGAACATTGACTACTCAAAATGTTTTTGGGGCAGGTCAGGCTTGGTATGACATGGCACTTGCTGTTTCTGACACCAATCCGGAAGAGTTATACACTGGAGAGTTAGATGTATGGAAATCTACTAATGGAGGAGATAATTTTACACAGGTAAACAACTGGTCATCTAGAACTGCTTCATATACTCATGCTGACATTCACTTCCTACGATTTTTTAATGGAGAATTATTTTGCGGAAGTGATGGAGGTATTTTTAAGTCAAATAACGGAGGTAATACTTTTTCTGATTTGACAGAAAAAATGCAGATAGGACAGTTTTATAAAATTGCTGTTTCTAAGTCTAATGGAAAGTCCAAGAAAATGGCTGGTGGATTACAAGATAATGGAAGTTTTGGATTAACCAGTTCTGGTGAATGGAATGTTTATGGAGGAGGAGATGGAATGGATGCGGCGATTGATCCTAATAATGATAATAATTATTATGGGTTTATGCAGTTTGGACAGAACCTTTGGATCTCAAATAATGGAGGGGTAAGTCAGGCTGCAAGTGTATCCCAACCAACTGGTAGTTCTGGAAATTGGATAACTCCTCTTGTTATGAATAAAGAAAGTGAGTTATATGCGGGGTATAATGCAATTTACAAGCTTGACGGTTCTAGTTTTGTACGAGTTTCTCCTGATTTTTTTGGAGGTAGTGTTGATAGATTAGAAATAGATCCTTCTGATTCGGATAATATGTTTGTTGCTATTAACGGAGTGTTGTACAAAAGTATAGATAGAGGAATTACATTTGAAGTAGCTGAAAGTTTTGGAAGATCGATTACATCTGTTAATATACATAATAGTGATAGTAATATTTTATATGTTACCACTTCTGGTACTTCAGGAAAAGTTTATAAATCGGTGAATGGGGGTCTTGATTTTACGGATATTACCGGAGATTTACCAAATGTTCCGAAGCTAGTTATAAAGCATCAAGGATCACATTCTGATGATCCGTTGTTTGTAGGTACATCTACAGGTGTATACAGAACCGATGATACTACTCCAGGAGTTTGGGAGGCTTTTGATAATAACTTGCCAAATGTTCCAGTTAGAGATTTAGAGATTAATGTAAATGATGCTAATATAACCGCTGCAACTTATGGTAGAGGAGTTTGGCAATCAGAAATACCTACTCAATTAGCTCAGGAGGATGTGCGTTTACTTGCTATAAATGCTCCAGGTATCGAAATTAACTGTGGAGACGTAACTCCTTCTATCGAAGTTAGAAATAATGGAGTTAATGCAATTACGTCTCTAGATATAGAATATGTTGTCGATGGTAACTCTAATACAACTACTTGGACTGGAAATATTAATCCTAGTGAAACACAATCTATTGATTTACCTCAATTAAGTGTAGACCTTGGGGAGCATACTTTGAACATAATAACTACAACTTCTGGTGATACTAATCCGGGTAATAATGCACTATCTGGTACTTTTATTACTAATGCAAGTGCAGTTGGTATAGATATTAATGATTTTGAAGATTCAGGTGATGATGTTTTGGTTGTAGGAGGTGTTTGGGAACGTGGAATTCCTACAGGAACTAATCTTAATACAGCTACATCAGGACAAAATGTGTATGGAACTAATTTAGATGGTAATTATCCAGATTCTAATACTAGTTTTTTAGTATCTAATTGTTATGATCTTACGACTATCGGGAGCCCAATTTTAAAATTTAATATGGCATTTGATATTGAGTTAGATTGGGATTTTGTAAACATAGAATACTCTACTGATGGCGGTTTAAATTGGAATATTTTAGGAACAGCAAATGATCCAAATTGGTATAATAGTAATACTTTGCCAAATAATTCTAATTGCTTTACTTGCCCTGGAGCACAATGGACAGGAAGAGACGCTACTATGAAAGAATATAGTTATGATCTTGCAGCTTTTGCTAACGAAGAGAGCTTCATATTTAGATTTAATTTTGTAACTGATGGAGGAGTTAATGAAGAAGGAGTAATTGTGGATGATCTTCAGATAGAAGGTAATACGCTGAGTATAGATGATTTTGAGAACAGGCCAGCGTTTAGTTTGTTCCCTAACCCTTCTAGTGATATATTCAATATCCAATGGAGAAATGCTACAAAAGTTTCGTATAGAGTTACTGATCTAGCTGGAAAATTAATTTCTTCTAGAAGTGGATTGAATTCTTCAGAGAATACTGCACAAATTGATTTATCTGGTTACTCAAAAGGTATGTATTTTCTTAGTGTATCTCTAGATGGAATTGATAAAACAATGAAGTTAGTTCGAAATTAAAAAGAACAGGCTTTAAGTACAATTTATTTTACAAATCCAAGACCCTTGCAATAGATATGCGAGGGTCTTTTTTTAGTTTAATTATAGAGAAGTTTACTTTTTTTAGATTAAAAATTAATTATTTTCAATTTATGACTGATTAAAAAAAAATACTTAAGAGACTATAACTTCCATTCCTTTTAGAAAAGAAGCAGTTTTCTCCTATTGTTTGAAGAGATTGTGTTATAAATATTTCAAATCATTATGATAAGAAGTTATATGATTAAGAAACTTTCTCTGCATACGAAGAAGGTTTTATTCCTGATCCATATGCTAGGGCAAGCACTTTTGTGAATTCTGCTCCAAAGAATAAAATTAGACTAGAATACGAAACCCACAACAGTATTAATATTACAGATCCTGCGGCACCAAACGTGGATCCAGGATTGACGGTTCCAAAATAAATACTTAAAGCATATTTACCAATACTAAATAAAATTGTAGTTACGAAAGCGCCTAACCACACGTACCTCCATTTCATTTTCACATCAGGTAAGACTTTAAATATCATTGCAAATAGTACTGTGGTTAAAATAATAGATAGTAGAAAATTGATAATGAGAATAACATAAATGATAATATCTGGGAAATGCCTGCCTATCCAATTTGTAGTTGCAGTTACCAAAGTTGTCAATACCAATGATGTTAATAGCAAAAGACCAATCATTAGGATCAATCCTAAGGAAAAAATTCGGTCTCTAACCATTTTTAATATTTCGCTTTTGGGTTTAGGCTTAACACCCCAAATCGTATTTAATGCTTTTTGTAAAGCAATAAACATTCCTGTTGCTCCATAAAGAAGTGTGAAAATACCAATGATGATTAATAAGGTAGGTTGTTCTTGGTCAATAGCATTTTTTAGCATAATTTCTACAGTTTGAGCTGCATCTGTTCCTAAAACAATTGATATTTCTTTAGTAATTTTACTTTTTATTTCATTTTTTTCATAAAACAGTCCGGTCGTCTGGATGATGATAATAAGTAAGGCAGGAAAAGAAAACAGCGCATAATAGCTTACCGCTGCACTCATTTGGAAAGGCTCATTAGCATTCCAATTTTTATAGGTAGCTACGAGAATCTTAAAGAATGATTTTAAAGGTATCAGTATATGATTCATAATACTAAGGTAAGTTAATCGATGATTTCATTTGTAATATTTCATGTACTTATATTTGTTACTTCCCGTAGTATCCCTTTTCCTGTAAAATAGTACAGAGGTTTGGGAATCGTAGGTGGGTTCAATTCTTTGAGAAGAATAAGTCTTAGAACAGGCAATTATTGATGAGGTAAGTGTATAAAGAATAGATACACTTTTCTTTTGATAAAATTCTACAGGGATTAGCACCTCTGCTCTATATGTATCGCTTCTGTTTTCTAATTGATTTATTCTATACACTTTATCAATATTTTTAACCCGTCCTCATTAAATCAATTATAAAAGGAGGATGAAAAATCATAACGCATTTAATTGATCAAAATACTTATGATGAGTTTTGGTTTTATTTTTTTTGTATCGTTTTCAATTTTTTCTTGAGCATATGTTGTTTAGAAAAGTAGGATAATGATATTAGTTAATTTGAAAATCATAAAATCAAACTCATAATAAACTTCAAAGTAGTCAAAAAGTATGTAACTTAATGGTGATTTATGGATACAGTCAAAACTTCTAGGGATTACGTCATATTTAAACACTATTTGTTTCAATATTTGTCTTAGAAAAAAATGTCTACTAAATAAACTCAATGAAGTTTAAAAAAAAACGACTACTCATATATATATTGATACTTGTAAATCATTCTCAAATGCATTCTCAAAATATTGAGATGATGATTCCTAAAAAAGAGAATTATGGTATTGATCAGAAACATAAAATTATTGTATGGAATTTTAAGATCCCAGACGTTCCGGATTCTAACAGCAATATGCTAAATATAAATTTTGAAGGTGATTATTTATTTTCTTCATCATTAGATAGTTTGTCATACGAAAAAAGTTATGATGTGAACTATAATGGAGAAATATTTAAATTATATATTACGCAACTGCCTGTTATTAAAATAACTACAGAAGAAGCTATAGAAGATGATCCAAAAGTTCCTTCTCAATTTACATTTGCTAACCAAGATAGTATTAAAAGTGCTATAGCAGGCGTTGAATTGCGAGGTAACATTTCACTAAAATTCCCAAAAAAATCTTATGATTTAGAGTTTTGGGAAACCTCTCAAGGAGAAACTTCGGTTGATATGATGTTTGGAGACCTAAGAGAAGATGATGATTGGATTCTAGATGGGTTGTATAATGAACCACTTCGTTTACGATCTTATTTCTGCAATAAACTTTGGTTATCGATTTACAAGCCTTCATATATAATTCAAGAAGAGAAGGCAAAAAGTGGTATTGATTTAATGTTTGCAGAAGTCTTTTTGGATTCAAAATATATCGGAATACATGCGCTGACGGAGCAAGTAGATCGAAAACTCTTACAACTCAAAAAGTATAAAAAAGGTAAAGTAAGAGGTGAGCTATTTAAGGCAGGAAGTCATAATGGGGCTCCTGCGTATAAGATGGTACCAAAATATAAAAATATTTTCCCCCATTGGGCAGGATACGAGGTAGAGTATCCTTTTGTAAACTATAAAGCTCAATGGAAAAACATTTATCGATTTACAAAATTCGTGATCAAATCTAAAGATTCCACATTCAAGAAAAGAATAGCAAAAAAGTTTGATTTAGATAATGCCATTGATTATTTTTTGTTTATTAATCTTGTTCGTGCTACGGATAATCTGGGGAAAAACTTTTATGTTGCGAGATATGATAAGAAAACACCTTACTTTAATGTGCCTTGGGATTTAGATGGTGTTTTAGGAACTATTCAGGATGGTAAAAGAATTCCAACTACAAATGATATTTTAAGCAATGGGTTGTTCGATAGATTGCTTAAAATGAATCCAAGTAACTATCGAAACCGATTAAAAGCTCGCTGGTTCTCTCTAAGAGAAGAACAATTTAGTAATGAAATGTTATTTAAAAACTTGAAGAAGTCTTATGATTATTTCGCAAATAATAAAGTGTACGAAAGAGAATCATTAATTTGGCCCTCGGACGTAGCATTATCTGATCATTTAAGTTATATGGAATCTTGGTTGTCCGATCGTCTTCTATATTTAGATAGTTATTTCAATGATTTACAGTAATTTTTGATTATAACATTCAAAAAAAAAGCTCCTTTTAATGAAAAAGTAGCCATATCCATCAAAAGAGTTACCCTTTATATCATATGCATTAATGTCTCTGCTAGTTCTAATTTATCTTGCTAACAGTAATGCGATATTCACAAAGTTTAAAAATAATTTTAATTCTTAGTCTCTACTTAGTGACTATAAGTAATATTATGGCTTCATTCGACACTTCACATTTGAATAACAAAATTATTCCTTTATCAATTATAAAGGAGGCTGGAATTGCATTATCACATTATCCAGAATTAGAAGAAGTGAGAATCGAATTTAAGTTTAAGTCTTCTCTTAAGAAGTCATTTATGAAGGCGCAACCAAAGTTTTCTTCGATTTTTAGATCAAAAAAGAAAAGAGCTTATGTCATTTTGATGAGTGAAATTTTTAAAATAGACAGTTTACAACTCTCTATTAAAGATGTCCCAGAAAATGTATTGATAGGTTGGTTGGGGCACGAGTTAGGTCATATTATGGATTATCATAGAAGAAGTAGTTTGAATCTTATGCTATTTGGAATACAATACTGGATTTCTCCAAATTACATAAGAGAGGCAGAGCGTATAGCAGATACCTATGCAATAACACATGCGATGCAAGATTACATCTTAGCAACTAAAAAGTTTATCCTTAACCATAGTTCCTTATCTGAAAAATATAAAGCACGTATTAGAAGACTATATCTATCTCCTGATGAAATATTGCTTTTGGTTAAGGAGCAAGAGACAAACAAATTGAAACTTTGAATATACTCAACTAACTATCATTTAACTAAAAAGAATACTAATGAAAGCTATACTGGAAAAAGCAGAAAATTACATATTCGAACTCTTTAAGGAACAATTACCCACGACGTATTTATACCATAATTTTCTGCATACACAAAGAGTTGTAGAAAGTGTAAAAGAGATTATCGAAAAAACTGATATTAGTAATGAAGACTCAGAAGCTGTTCAGATTGCCGCTTGGTTTCATGATGCAGGATATATTAAAGGTGAAGAAAACCACGAAAAAGAAAGTGTACGAATAGCATCAGAATTTTTATCAGAACATCAAATAAGTGACAAGGCAATATCGATAATAGAAAACTGTATTTTGGCGACAGAGTTTGAGAAAAAGCCAAATACTATTCTTGAAGAAATTATCAAAGATGCTGACAGCTCTCATTTGGCTAAAGATTATTTTGCTGAAGTGAGTGAACTTCTGCATCAGGAGCTAATACTCCTAGGTATTTCGGAACTTTCTGGAAAAGAATGGAGAGCTGAAAATGTAAAATTATTTTCTAAACAACACAAATACTACACCCGATATGCAGTCGAAAATTGGGAACCAGAAAAAAATAAAAACTTATTAAATCTTCTTAAAAGAGAAAAGAAAAATAAAAAGAAACACAAAAAAGAGGTTGTCAAAGCAAAACTTAAGGCAAAATACAAAGACGAAAGCCCGGAGAGAAGTATTCAGACCTTATTTAGAGTCACCCTAAGAAATCATATTAAGTTAAGTGATATAGCGGATACGAAGGCTAATATCTTACTTTCTGTAAACGCGATTATTATTTCATTGGCGCTAGCAAATCTAATTCCTAAACTTGATGCAGCAAGCAATCGTCACTTAATGATTCCTAGTTTAATTTTAGTACTCTTTAGTGTGGCCTCTATTATTTTATCAATAATGTCTACACAACCAAAAGTAACTGGAGGAGAGTTTACTACAGAGCAGGTAAAGAATAGAAAAGTAAACTTATTATTTTTTGGGAATTTTTACAAAATGCCTTATGAAAGATATCAATGGGCAATTGATGAAATCATTAATGATAAGTCCTATGTATATAAAATGCTAACCAAAGATCTTTATTTATTGGGATTGGTGTTGAAGAAGAAGTACACTTTATTAAAAATAACATACATCGTATTTACCATAGGAATTATACTATCGGTACTAGCTTTTATTATAGCCTTTACAGGTATAGATTTAGTAGAACAAGTAGGTAATCCAGAAATTTTAGATAAAATCACAGAATAAACATGGCAATTATAGGATCATTAATAAAAGGAGCAATTGACTTAAAAGGGGCATTAACCTCTGAACCCAATCATGTAGAAGCGCAACAAAAAATACTGGAGATGCTATTAAAAACAGCTTCTGATACTGCCTTTGGTAAAACATATGAGTTCAATAAGGTTCTCGAATCAGAAGATTTACAAAAAGCATACGCTGATAAAGTACCTTATTTCGACTACCATCAGTTACATAAAGAATGGTGGTCTAGAGTGATTGATGGTCAAGAGGATGTAACCTGGCCAAGTAATCCTGATTATTTCGCATTGAGTTCTGGTACTACTGGAAAAAAAAGTAAACGTATTCCGGTTACAAATGATATGATTGAAGCCATTCGTAATGCGGGAATTAAACAAGTTGAAGCATTATCTAATTTTGATTTACCTGCAGAATTCTTTGAAAAAGAAATCATGATGTTGGGGAGCTCTACTGATTTACAAGAAAAAGATGGACATCTCGAAGGAGAAATCAGTGGTATTAGTGCTAGCAATATTCCTTTTTGGTTTGAAGGGTTTTATAAACCTGGTCGTGATATTGCAAAAATTGATGATTGGGATAAACGTGTTCAGCGTATTGCAGAAAAAGCAAAAGATTGGGATATTGGAGCATTGAGTGGTATCCCATCCTGGATGGAGTTAATGCTTCAGAAAGTTATTGACTATCACAATGCTGAAACTATACACGATATTTGGCCAAACTTACAAGTCTATACTTCTGGAGGAGTAGCTTTTGCACCTTATGAGAAAAGCTTTAATAATTTATTGGAACATCCCATTACCGTAATCGATACATATCTCGCTTCAGAAGGATTTATAGCCTATCAAGAACGTCCAGAAACTGATGCGATGAAGTTAATTACAGATAATGGTATTTATTTCGAATTCGTTCCTTTTCAACCGGAGTATATCAACCAAGATGGGTCCTTAAAACAAGATGCACCCTCAATCACATTAGCAGAAGTAGAAACAGATCAGGATTATGTGTTATTGATAAGTACTGTTTCTGGTGCTTGGAGATATATCATTGGAGATACTATAGAGTTTACTGATGTAGTAAGAGCTGAAATTAGAATTACAGGACGCACCAAGTTTTTTCTAAATGTTGTTGGTTCGCAATTATCAGTTAATAAAATGAATACCGCTTTACGAGAGATTGAAGAAAAGTTTGATATCGAAGTTCCTGAGTTTACGTTAGCAGCGACACGGATTAATGACGAGTTTCATCATCATTGGTATTTGGGTACGGAAACTTCTGTAGAAAACAACGTTTTAGCGGAAACACTAGATGAGGTACTTAAAAAGGCTAATAAGAATTACAGAGTAGCCAGAAGTAAGGCTTTAAAAGGAGTAAAAGTGACCACAGTGCCGATGTCAATATTTTCAGAATGGAGTGGGGCACAAAAGAAAAAGGGAGGGCAAGTAAAAATGGAACGTGTTATGTCCGAAGAAAAGTTTGCCGAATGGGAAAACTTTGTGTCAGAAAATATTTCAAACTAAAAAGATCGGTCTATGAACTATAAATATATAACTCTTATTATACTTACTATTTTTGTTTCTGGTTGTGCATTGTATGAACCAAAATACAGAGAACCTTTTGATGATTCTGTTGCACTGGAAGAAAAAGAAATAGAAAAAACTTTTTATCTAATTGGAGATGCTGGATATGCAAAACCAGATCAGAGTACCTCTGCACTATTAGCTTTAGAAAAATATTTAGAGAATCATAAACAAAAAGGAAACTATACCATTTTTCTTGGGGATAATATATATCCTGATGGAATGCCTAAAAAGGATAAAAAAGACAGAAAAATAGCAGAACATCGTTTAGATGCTCAAATAGATGCTGTAAAAAATTTTGATGGGCAAGTTTATTTCATTCCTGGCAACCATGATTGGTATAATGAGGGCTTAAAAGGATTAGAGCGAGAGGAAAAGTACTTTGAGGAGAAATTAAAAGATAAGAAAGTGTTTAGGCCATCAAAAGGTTGTGCACTGGAAAGTATAGAAATTACAGATAATATCCAATTGATTATTCTAGACTCACAATGGTATCTTGAAGATTGGGATAAACACCCAACAGTTAATGATAATTGTCCAGAGATCAAAACTCGCGAGGCGATGTTTCTTGAGGTAGAAAGTGAATTCAAGAAAAATCAAGATAAAACAATTCTTTTTGCTTTACACCATCCCTTATATACTAATGGCGTTCACGGAGGTAAATATGCTCCTGTTAAACACCTATATCCATCACAAAAAAAAGTGCCAGTACCTATTTTGGGATCACTGGCCATGCAAATCCGTACAGCAGGAGCAATATCCACTCAGGATAATCAGAACAAGCAATATAAATCTTTGGTGAAGCGATTAGAAACATTGGCTAAAGGATCAGAACGAATCATTTTTGCTTCGGGTCACGAACATTCTTTGCAGTATATAGAACATAATGGAATCAAGCAGATTGTCTCTGGAGCTGGAGCTAAAAATTCATACGCTACTTTAAGTAATGATGGACTTTTTGCTTATGGAGGACAAGGTTTTGTAAAGCTAGATGTTTATAAAGATGGAGCTGTATGGGCTTCGTTTTTTGGCAGTAAAAATAATAAGCCAGAATTGCTTTTCAAGAAAGAAATTTATGAAAAAACTCCAACATATGATCTTTCTTCTATTTCTGAAATAACCCAACCAACTATTGCTGCTTCGATTTATGAAAAAGAAGGTACTGATCGAACCGAGTTTTATGAAAGCATTTGGGGGGATCATTATAGAGATTTATATGGTACAAAAATCCAAACTAAAGTTGCTATTTTGGATACATTATATGGAGGGTTAGAAGTTGTGCGTAAAGGAGGAGGACATCAAACTAGATCATTACGATTAAAAAGAAAAGATGGTAAAGAGTACAATATGCGAGCTCTAAAAAAGAGTGGTATAAAATTTCTACAATCTACTGTTTTTCAGAATAACTATGTAGAAGAATCTTTAGAAAACACTATTTCAGAAGATATTCTGTTGGATTTTTATACAGCAGGACATCCATATATTTTTACAGTAATTCCTGAATTATCAGATGCTGTTGGAGTTTTTCATACGAATCCTAAGCTGTATTATGTCCCAAAACAAAATGCTTTAGGAAAATACAACGTTGATTATGGAGACGAATTGTATATGATTGAGGAACGACCTGAAGAGAATCATAAAGATTTAGCTTCCTTTGGAAAACCTGATGACATAGAAAGTACTTCGGATGTATATGAAAGATTGAGAAGAGATGAAAAATATAAAATAGATGAATCATCGTATATAAGAGCCAGAATTTTTGATATGTTAATTGGAGATTGGGATCGCCATCAAGATCAATGGAGATGGGCAGAATATGAACGGGAAAATGGAGATCATATTTTTAAACCTATACCAAGGGATAGAGATCAAGCCTTTTCTAATTTTGATGGAGGGTTTTTAGGAACTTTGAGAGGATTAATGGGATTTGCAAATCAATTTCAGGTTTATGATGAGGAATTAAAAGATGTAAAGTGGATTAATTCTTCTGCTACTAGATTAGATCGTACTTTGATTAGAAATAGTGGAAGAGATGAGTGGCTAAAGCAAGCAACATACATACAACAAAATCTTACAGATACAGCTATAGAAAGTGCTTTTCTGAATATTCCTACTGAAGCAAAAGGAGAGGACTTAGATAATATTAAGAAGAACCTAAAAGGAAGAAGACAAAATATAGTTGATATCGCAGATCGATACTATGATTATCTTACTAGTCTAGCTATTGTAATGGGTACGGATAAAGATGATCTTATAGAGATTTATCGGATGAAGAAAGGGAAGACTAGAGTAACAGTTTCCAGAATTAAGGATGGTCTAAAAGGGAAAATTGTAAGTGATAAAATATTTGATAAGAAAGAAACCAAAGAAATTTGGATTTATGGGCTAGATGATGATGATGTTTTTGAGTCAAGTGGAAAAGTAGATAATCCTATAAAAATCAATATTATTGGAGGGCAGAATAACGACATTTATCGATTTAAAAAAGGTCGTAAAATTGCTGTGTATGATCACAAGAGTAAGCCTAATACCATTGAGAAAAAAGGTGGAGCAAGAATTAGATTTACAGATAATTATCAAATTAATAATTTTGATAAGAATGAAGGTGTGTTAACTACTTCTTCTGTATTACCAGTCATTGGTTTTAATCCAGATGACGGTGTGCGTATAGGTCCGATGGCAGTGTATACAATTAATGGATTCCATAGAAATCCTTTTTCCAGTAGTCATAGTCTTTCTGGTGGATATTATTTTGCGACACAAGGTTTTGACCTTGGATATCGTGGTGAATTTGCGGGGATATTAGGAGATTATAATATGTTGATCGGTCTTAAATACACTAGTCCTAGTTTTGCAATAAATTTCTTTGGTTTTGGAAATGAGACAGAAAATAATCAAGACGAATTAGATTTTGATTATAATCGAGTGAGATTAAGTACTTATGGAGTTTCTCTAGGAGCAGTTAAAAATGGACGTTTAGGTAGTTACTTTGAATATAAAGGTTCTATAGAAGGTATAGAGGTGGATGATACTCCAGATCGTTTTATCACTCAGGAAGCAGGTTTACAAAATCCAGAAGCTTTTGATCGCAAATGGTTCGCTGGATTGGATGGAACCTATAGATATGAAAGTTATGATGTGGTTGTCAATCCTACCAGGGGAATGAAACTTGAAGTTAACGTCGGGGGAAGAATGAATGTGGAAGATACTGATCGAACTTTTGGGTATATCAAACCACACCTTGGGTTTTATAACGCACTAACCCGTAATCGTAAGTTGGTTCTCAAAACTGCAGCTCAAGGACAATTTAATATCGGAGAAAATTATGAATTTTATCAAGCGGCACAATTGGGGGATGAGAACTTGTTAAGAGGTTATCGAACGGAACGTTTTACTGGACAATCTTCACTGGCTGGTAGTGCAGATATTCGATATAGTTTTAATCAATTTAAAACTCGAATTCTACCATTACAAATTGGAATATTTGTTGGAGGCGATACAGGTCGAGTGTGGATTGCCGATAATGATACTTCTGATAAATGGCATAGTGATTATGGAGGTGGTTTTTGGATAAATAGTGCGAATGCCATGAGTGGAACTTTTAATCTATTTACTGGAGAAGACGGAGCCAGATTTTCATTTTCTTTTGCTTTTAAATTTTAAAACATTTTATGATTAAGCATATACTACTTCTTATATTATTGGTTATTACAGTATCTGTTAAATCTCAGGTTTCTGATCTTGCACGAGTAGAATATACTTTTTTTCCGCAAAAGGATAGCGATAACTCTTTTCGGAGACTCAGAGTATTTGCTAAATATCCAATAAAATTGAATAACAAAGGAAGCTATCTGGTACCTGGTATCGAATATAGAAACGTGAATTTTATTTATAGAGATGAAACTGCTTTTGATACTAATGAATTAGAACGGTTCAGTTCGTTTGAGGGTAGTCTGACATACACTTTTTTGTTAAAAAACAACTGGCGCTTTGCAGCACAGACGGGAGCTATAGTAGCTTCTAATTTTGAGGGAGAAGGGGTAGGTGCGGAAGATATTTTGTTTACAGGTTCGATTTTTTTCGTAAAGGATAAAACAAAAGAGGCTGTCTCAAAACCTTGGCGCCTTATTTTGGGGATGCGATATTCTACAACTGCTGGAAGACCTTTTCCATTACCCTTTATAAATTACTATCGGGAGTTTCGTCCTAATTGGTCGTTTGTTTTAGGAGTCCCAAAATCTAATATTAAATATCGCTTTAAAAAGAAAAATGCTTTCCAGAGCTTTGTTACATTAGATGGCTTCTTTGCTAATATTCAAAATAATCGAAATTTCACAGATATCGTAACCTCCGAACAGAAAATAGCGAACAATATTTCAATGACAATTGTACTTGCTGGACTAGGATATGAAAGATATCTCTCGGATCACTTGGTTTTATATTCTTATGCTGGTTTTACGGTTGTAAATGATATACGTTTACGTAATGATGATCAGGAAAATGTACTCACAATTAATGATCAAAATAGTTTTTATATTCGAGGTGGGTTAAAGTTTAAAATATAGCATAAATTATTTCATTAATAGAGCATAAACCCAATTCCAACGGATAACACAGAGCTATATACTTCTAAATCATTAATAATTTCTGATAGTCCATAACTATATCTGGCTTGCATGAAAAATCCATTTTTGAATTTGTATTCAATCCCAGAGACTAATTGAAAGTCAAAATCTCTTATAGTATCTGATTCTAGATCTACGTCATTTATTGATAAACTATTATTCACTTCTTCATCAGTTTTAAACCCGAGTTGTATTCCTGCTTGTATATTAAGTCCTTTTAATAGGTAAGCTTTTGCCAGAATAGGAAATTGAATATAATCTATTTTTACCGCTATCTTTTCTGTTTGAAGCGATTCGTTAGATGTAAACCCTTACCTTGAGTAGAATGCTTCCACCTGAAATCCAAATTTGTCAGTTAACATTGCTTCCACCGCTAATCCGGCATAAAAATCAGTTCTGAAATCAAGATCATTGATATTTTCTGAATAGACAGTAGAAAAATTCGCACCTCCTTTAACGCCCATTAAAGTAGGTTGTAGCGGATAATCTTGAGCGTTCAAGGTTTAGAATGAGAGTACGGTTATTATAAGGAATAAGTGGCTTTGTTTCATTTTGTACTATAAGATTAAGAAATTTTAAATTAAAACAAATCAGATTTATTGATTAACTCAAATACCATATTCTTTAACCTTTTCGGGGATTTAGTAAACAAAAAGGCCCACCATTTGGCGAGCCTCATTATTCATAATTATAATAGTAAAAACTTTCTAAAACATGAATCCAATACCAGCCGAGAAAGTAGAATTATGTGCATCAGTATCTTCTACCACTTCAGAAAAGCCATAGGTATATCTTGCTTGGATAAAAAAGCTTTTGGCAAATTTAAATTCTGCACCAGCAGCCAATTGAAAATCAAAATCTTTAATTCGATCAGTGTCAAAATCTCCGCCATCTCCGGTTGGATCAGTATCAATCTCTTCATTAATTTTAAATCCAAATTGAGGTCCTGCATGAATGTTTAATCCTTCGATCAAATAGATTTTTGCTAAAAGTGGCACTTGGATGTAATCAATTTGGAATTCCGCTTCAGGAGTTACTGTTACTCCGGCAAAAGTTGTTTCTTCAATATCAAATCCTTGCCCAGAGTAGAAAACTTCTCCTTGTAACGCAAATTTTTCTGTAACAAAAGTTTCTGCGACAAGACCTGCATAAAAACTAGTTCTCGAATTTGGATCCTCGAAATCATCTCCTGTAATCGTTGAAAAGTTGATACCAGCACGCGCTCCAAATTGAAATCTATTTTCTATTTCTTGTGCAAATAGGCTGATACTGCAGAAAATAAAGCTTAAAAATAAAGTTGTTTTTTTCATCATTTTACGTTTTTGTTTGTAATTTTTATTTGCTCAAAATTACAGTTAACGCATATTGATGATTGACTCAAAAAACGGAGTTTTTAACCCATTTCATTAGGGAGATATAGTTTAACAGAATTTAAGAAATTATAAAAGAATACTTTGATGCTAACTATAATAAAGGACTAAAGAATCTTGCAATACCTTCAGATAATTTTCGTTTTATCCCCCGTCTTTTATAAGTATCATACTTCAATAATATACTCTCTCGGCAATCTGCGATAAAATCTTGACAAATGCTTTCTGCGATAGGTGTGTCATAGATCAAGGCGTTAGTTTCAAAATTATGTTCAAAACTTCGGTGATCAAAATTACCTGAACCTACAGAAGCAATTTCACCATCCATTATAATGACTTTGCTATGTAAGAAATCATCTTTTTGTTGGTAGATCTCAATTCCTAGAAACAATAATTCTTCAAAAAAGGATAGCATACTATATTTAGCCAACCAGGAATCTGATTTTTTTGGCACTAATAATTTAATGGTTACTCCACTTAAAGCCGCTATTCTAAGAGCTTCAAGCATCGCATTGTTTGGAATGAAATATGGGTTAGAAATATAAATATATTCTTCAGCGAGATTAATCATGGTAATATATTGCTGCATAATCGAAGGATGATCTGCATCAGGCCCACCTGCTACAATCTGGACCGCTACATCTCCCTGTTTCTTAGTTTCGGGGAGGTATTTATTAGTTAATAATAACTCTTCATTACTAGCAAAATAATAATCTTTGATAAACACTCGATGTAGGCTATCCACTGCTGGACCATTCAGATATAAGTGTGTGTCATCCCAAATTCCCAGTTCTGATTTGGGATTAATATATTTGTCAGAAATATTAACACCTCCTGTAAAACCAACTTTACCATCTATGATTATAATTTTACGATGATTTCGATAATTTAAAGTAAACAAAATACTCCCAAAATGTAGGGGCATTATTGGATATACGCTCGCTCCTATATCCTTAAATTTTTTAATCGCTTTTTTGCGTAATGAATAACTGCCTATAGCATCATATAAAATTCGTACTTCGACATTGTTTTCCAGTTTTTCTTTTAATAAAGAATAAAGTTTGTCAAATAATTCTCCTTCTTCAAAAATGTAGTATTGGAGGTGTATGAATTTCTCAGCTTTTTGAAGTTCTTTAAAAATAGAATCAAAAGTCTCTTTCCCATTTTGGAGCACTTTAACTTGATTTGCGGGTTGGGTAGCAAAATTTGAACTATTTCGTAATAATTTAGATAACTTCGAGCTCTTCTTGTTTTCAAATTCTATTTTTTGTTCTTTGACCAATCGATTTCGAAAATTTTCATCATATAAACGCCTTCTAACGGTCTGTTTGAGTTTAAAAAACTTAAATCTTCTTCGGTTTATGCCAAAAACAATATATAATATGATTCCTAAAAATGGAAAAATTAAGACAATAAGAAGCCAACTTAAGGATTTTGTAGGTCTAGATCCGTAAAGAATAATATGTAGAATAGCTAAAAGAGTAATAGTGCTATATAGGCCAATTGTGATGATCATATTAATAATATTTTAAATGAGTGTGACAATTGCTATGATTTTTAAATGGGTTACTATTTATAGCTATTGGATTATTAAAGTTTGGTAGTGATTTTTATTTTTATTAAAAGTAAAAATTTAAATAATATGGGGGTCATTTCTACCGATAAAAATAAAATTACACTAATTTATAACTCAGGTATTTCATTAGGTAAGCAAACTTACAGTTACGTAAAATCATCTGATAAAGATATCTTAGCCATTGACACTTCAAAAACCAATATTACCGGAACACAATGGTTGGAAATTGCAGATGGTCTTAATTTGGATATTTCGGATTTGATCCAGAAAGAATTTCCTAACTATAGAAAGTTGTACGATCCAAAAGTTAAACTTAAGCCAGAAGATTGGATAAAGATCATTCAAAATCATCCAGAGGTGGTTTGGTTCCCTATTTTAATTATGGGAAATAGTTTCTATCTAATTAAAGCTCCTTCTGATTTTATTAATTTAACCGATTCAAATAGCGCCGATATGTCAAGAAAATTATCTTAAAAAAAAGATAATTTCCTTCGGAATTAAAGTAAATTATCTTTTTTTGAAATGTTTTCCTCTGGTATATCATCAAAGAAGTTTGCTACTAAATCTCGATCTTCTTTGAGGTTATTTCTTTGAATAAAAGTTCCTTTTGATCCGTTGATAGTTTTGAGTATATATAGAACAGAAGTATCTCCAGGATTTTTAATTCCTTCGAACAGGTATCTTGCGATTACATATACTTCGTTAGGTTTAAATTCTTTAGAATTAGAAACATCGATAAGTTTATTTTGATGTAAAATATAATCTGACGTATATCCTTTTTTTTTATAAATCTCTTTATATTTATTTTCGTTGACATCAAAATTTGATTCCATTAATTTGTTTTTTTATTATCCTATGATGTTAAAAATGATAAGAAAGTAGAAGCACATTAAGAAAAATAGTAGAAAAAAGAAAAGGATAGCATAGGTTGCTATTCTTTTATATCCTACTTTAAAAAGAAGTATCCTTTTTAGTCTTAACATAATTATTAATTCATAAAACAATTAGTACAAACAGGTAATTACTTGAATTTACCTGTTTGTACTAATGGCTTTGCTTTATTATGGTTAATTATCATCAGTCACATCTTCAACAGCATCTTTAACCTCTTCTGCACCATCTTCTACTGCATCACCTACTTCTTCTACTGCATCTTCTATTTTTTCTCCTGTACTTTTCTTTTCTCTACAACTTGTACTTGCAACAATTAAACAAAGTGCTGCAAATGATATTATTATTTTTTTCATGATTTTTAAATTTAAGGTTAGTTATGCTTTGAATCTTTTACCAAATATTAGAGATAAAATAAAGAGCACTATAAATATAAAGAATAAGATTTTAGCAATACTGGCTGCTCCTGCGGCAATACCTCCAAAACCGAATATACCGGCAACAATTGCCAGAATAACAAAGATAATAGTGTAACGTAACATAGTGATAGTTTTAATTAGTAATAGCTCTTTACTTTAGAGCAATTCGATTCTCAAATTTTTACAATGTAAATTTCTTAAATTATTAGGTATAGCATTAACTGTATCACTAAGATTGTTAACTCCATTACAGTGTAAGACCTATTTCTCACTCGAAATGGTTAAATTAGAAGTATCTTTATACGCATAGCTTTCAACAATCAAGATAGATGAAGAAAAAAATAGAAGTGCAAGACTATCACGTTAAAAATTTAGTGATTGATTTAGCTGATAGTCTTGGAATAGATTATGAGAATTCTCAACACGAATATTGTGTGCGATTACCTGAGGAATTTGGTTCCGGATATATGAAATCTTATCAGTTTGATTTTGGAATCGGAGTTGTAGAAACTGATTATTTATTGAAAAAGGAGTTTAACTATGAATTGGCCAAAGGAATTGTTCATCCTTTAAAAATCATGTTTAACAGGGAATCTGGTTTTTATCATAAGTTTGAAAATAGCGAAGAGTTTCATGAAATACGTAGACTAGAAAATGCAATGATTTCTAGTACTTCCAAAAACAATCATATTTTTAAAACTCCAGCGAATACGCCTATTTGTATTTTTAGTATTGAGATCAATAGAAAATTATTTGAGGAAAAAATAGAATCTTTTCTACCGAATATGAACGAAGATCTTATAGAGTTGTTTAGAGATGTAAATGGGATCAATCAATTTTATTATAAGAATTATTATAGTCTTGAGATTTCTAAGTTTATTTCAGAATTCACAGAGTGTGAGCTTACCGGCTTTATGCGCCAAGTTTATCTAGAAGGAAAGGCGTACGAAATATTAACACATCAATTACAACAATATCTTGATGACCTTAATGAACCGGATAAAAGATTAATTTTACGGCAAGCTACTATAGAGAGTATAGAAGATGCCGTTTCTATCATTAGGGATGAAATTGATAGCATCGGTAATATCGTAGATATAGCAAAGCGTGTGGGGCTTAATCAAAATACATTGCAAAATGGTTTTAAGCAACTATACAAAACATCAGTAAACGAGTATATCAAAAACTACAGAATAGATACAGCTAAGGAATTACTAGAATCTTCTGACCTTAATATTACTGAGATTACGTATAAAGTAGGTATCAACTCCAGAAGTTATTTTGCTAAACTATTTAAAAAACGTTTTGGTATAAGTCCAAAACAATACTTAAATCAGGTGCGGAATAAAAAAGATGATTCCAAATCTGCATAAAACGTTTAACGTTAATAAAATAATCAATAAAACTCTTTTTAACTGCAAAAATTCATTATCCCATTAGTCTTAAACTGATCAATAGTGTTAGTATATGTTTCAAAATTGTTAATCTGTTTACTCTAAATCTAATTTCTTTGCACAAAGCATAAAATATAGCATAGAATTTAGAAATAGAATGCAAAAAATTGAGATACATAGCATAGATGGTGTAGAAATTTTAGAACAACTTAATGCCCATTTGAAAGGGAAATTAACCGATCAATGGGGAGAACATGTTCTAGAATTCGATAATGAATTCGGAAAAGGAGTTGTGCGTAGTATTGTATTTGATTGGGGAGTTTCTTTAGTAGATTATGATGTTAGTTTTGTTCAAGACACTAAAATTGTATTCAGTATTAAAAAAGCCAACCCTATAGAATTTATTTTTATATCCGAAGGTAAACTTGATTATACGAATAATACCGAGGAAAGGCCATATACTTTCGAACGATATCAGAATATAATTATATCTACCCAAAAGTTTTCTAAGGAAACCTATATTTTTCCTAAAACTGCAGCTGTTAAAGTCAATTTTATTTATGTGTTACCAGGCGAATATGCTAAGAAAAAGAACAACAACTTATCTTATTTGAGTAAAAGTTTATTCGCTGCTTTTACTGAAGAAAACGAAAAATCGCCATATAAACATTATGGTAATTATAACCTTAAGATAGCGGATCAGATCAAGCAGTTACAGGAAAGTTATGAAAGTGGTATCGTACGCACGCTTTCTATCGAGGGGCAACTCAATTTGATTCTGGCCATGCAGATGCTAGAGCATAACAATTATGAAAACGATTTAGCGTTGCCGGAATCACTTTCTAAAGAGGATATCAAAAAGATTCATAATTTATCAGGATTTATCATTGATAATATTTCAGAACCATTGTCAGTACAATCTTTGGCAACCAAGGCAGGTATGAGTCCTAAAAAATTACAACTTGGATTCAGGGTTTTATATTCTAAATCTGTAAACGAATATATAAGACAGTTAAAACTAGAAATCTCCAGGGACTACATAAAAAATACAGATGATTCTATTTCTGAGATAGTGTATAATATTGGTTTTAAAAGTCGAAGCTACTTCTCGAAAATATTTTCTGAACGTTATGGAATTTTACCAACGGAATACAGAAAAAAAATCAAAGCAAAGGATTAAGGTCAATAATTTACTTTTTTGGATTAAAAACAACACTGTTTTCTACTTTAAATTTACTTCAGAATTTAAGCTTGATATCATTTAATACTGGATCAGGTTTTTGATTGATAAATTCATAACCCAAATCGAAATCATTGAAAATGGAGAATAAAAAAACAATTGTGAACCTCAGATTTAAATCAAATCTACCAACCGATGAGGTCTGTAAAATATCAACAAACCGTAAAGAGATACTAAAAAATACAGAAGGATTGATTTCTTTATTTTGTTATACAAACGAAGAGACTAAAACGATTGGTGGTACTTATATTTTTGAAAATATACATCTAGCACATCAATATTTAGGAAAATTTTTGACTGAGGGTATCGGTCCAAAATATGGAATAATTCCGGTTACATTAAAGATAGATATTGGTTCTCTAAAAGGTGAAATAAAAGGAGATAATATAGAATAGCTCCTTATTATTATACTAGGGGAATACCTTCATAATAAACAGGTTCAAGCATGGATTCATAAGAGATATCATTCTTGAAGAACTCTTTAGCGATGGGATGTGCTCTTAATTTAAGCTTATTAGGAAGATTTAGGATATAATCGATTTCATCCATATCAGTTTTAGAATTTAACCAAACATCACTTAGGTTATTAGGGACAAATATGGGCATCGTAGAGCTTAGATTTTGTATTTTGTTTACAACACCTGACGTTTTTGTCATTAGCATTGAACAAGTAATAAATCCATCATCTAGT